>CAZWXO010000047.1:0-16452 GCA_964637885.1 uncultured bacterium | reverse complement strand
TGTTCACATCCCTGATCGACATTCCCAAAATGGCTGTCATCGCCCAGGAAATGCTCAAGGACGCGCTGGATTCATACGTCGAAAGGGATCCGGAAAAGGCAAAGGCAATGTGTCTTCGAGATGATGAAGTTGACCACATCTATGCTAAATTGTTTGATCGGCTAATTGATCGAGCCAATGATGAGCCAGAGCTCACAGAGCAAATAGCGTACTTGTTGGGGGTCGCGCAGTACCTAGAGAGAGTGGCCGATCATGCCACAAATATTGGAGAGTGGGTTATTTATTTGGTAACTGGTGAAAGATTTGTGACGAACAAGTGCAATGAAAAACCATCTGTAGCCGATGATCTAGACGAATAAGAATCTGAAATTTCAAAAAACATTTAATTTGCGGGGAAACCCGCATTTTTTATTGGTATAATATAGTCACTAAATTTCCGTGAGGAAGGTGGGATTGGATATGGATACACCGGTTCATCAAAAAGGAACAATAAAGATTTATGATGAAGTACTCGCTGTTATCGCCGCCTTGGCTGCTAGAGAGGTGAAAGGGGTACACAGTAGTTCTCACTTTTTACAAAACATCAACGATATGTTGGGGCGGAAAAACCCGGCGCAGGGTGTCAAAATACTTGTTGCTAACGGACTCGTCGCTGTTGAAATACAGTTAGCTGTGGAGTACGGAACCCCAATCCCGCAACTAGCTTGGGATGTGCAAGAAAACGTAAAAAAATCGATTGAGAATATGGCTGGGATGCAAGTAAGTACCGTTGATGTTTTAGTACAGGCTGTCAAGTTCGTGGAGGCCTCACATGGATCTGATTAGCAGAATCAAGAAAACACAGTATTTTGCGATTGATCGCAATATTGATGGAGTTGTCTATATTAGTGATGGGCTGATTATCCAGTTGTGCGAACACGAAATTTTAAGAAAACGCGAGATTCAAAAGATTACTTGGAGAATAGAAAATTTCCCAGAATGTCTATTGATTCTCGGCAAGATTCTGTTTAGAAGTGGTGTTAGCGAACGAGATGCGGTATGCATAAGACTGGGAAAATTGCTAGAAGGTTTAATTTCAAAAGAACTAGCAAATATAAAAATAAAAGTTTTGTTGTCCTCGGATGAAAAATAGATTATTCTTATATAATCTTTTATTTACTACATTTACTAATAAATATTCAGGAGTGATGAAGTGTCCCGTTTATCCAAAGTCGTATCTCTATTCTTGACAACTGTCGTTTTTATCTTAATTTTTCCACAGTTTGCCATGGCAGATGAAAATCGGTCAGGCAAAGTATATCTTGTTACTGTGAATTCGTTGTCTTACAATGACATGACTAACATGCTCGATGAGCTGCCATCGATAAGGGCATTGGCACAAGGTGGAGCGGTCGGTCTCATGAATACTAACACGGCCGGGCGCAAAGTAACCGATGCTTCGTACCTCACCATCGGAGCGGGCGTAAAATCTCTCGGCTCTGAATTTAGTGGTATGTCTTACAATTACGACGATGTATTGTCAGGCACTTCTGTTTTAGAGCTATATAAAGATTTTTATGGTCGCGATGCTGGTCAGGCCCGTATCGTCAACTTGGCTTTGAATTCATTGATAAAAACTAACCTTGAGAAAGATTTTGGTGCAATGCCAGGTAAGCTTGGGACGACTTTGCATCAGCATAAATTGTCGACGGCAATTTATGCTGAGATGGTCGACCTTGCCGCGGTTTCCCAAAATTATGGCCCGCTAATTCTAATCGACGAGTATGGTATCATTGACTTTGGTAATATCAGTATCGATACTAAGTCGTCCTATGAAGCTGCGACCCCTCCAACTACTTTATATAGTGAATTTATTCGAGAAGGTGCTCCCGCCGAGATTATCCATTTTGATTTTTCCCAAAACGTTTTCCTCGATAGTAATGCTAGCTTATATGCCGAAGATGCCTTTCACAAGGCCAAGCTCAGTACAATGTTTTCTGTAGATGAGTTAATCGGCAACTTACTTTCTACAACCGACCAAGAGAAGGATTTGGTGATTCTCCTTTCGCCGATGAGCTCTTCCCAGGGCATCAAGAATGGCGAAACTTTAACGATGATTATGGCTTGGGGGAGAGAAATTGATTCGGGAACACTAATAACATCCGGGAGTACGCGGCGTCGCGGTATTATAACGAATAGTGACATCGCCCCCTCAATATTATCCTTTTGGGGCATTGACACCAGCGAATTTGTCGGTCGCCCGCTTAAAAGTAGCCCGGCTGTTAATTCATTGCAAGAATTGCAAGTGATTCACGACAGGACTGTATTGATTTCAAAGAGCCGTCCGAACATTATTCAGTCGTTTATCTATTTTCAAGTTTTTATCTTGTTAACAGTCCTTGCTTTGATAATGCTGAAGCATAAAAGTTTAATCAGGTTAAAAGGAGTCTTTCTAAGTCTTTTATTCGCCATGTCGACTATTCCTTTTGTGCTTTTAATTAGCCCTTTTTTCCAGTTTTACGTGTTTTCCTCAACAAATCCGGTCACACAATGGTTTACCATAATTATTCTTAGTATAGCCCTGGTCCTGTTATTACGGCCTTGGGCGACAAATCCTCTTTTAGCTTATGCTATTATGGCTTTACTTACTTTGGCAATAATTTTGATCGATGTTATAATTGGCAGCCCTTTGGCGACATATTCGACTTTTAGCTACGATCCTATTATCGGAGCGCGCTTTTATGGAATTGGCAACGAATATCTTGGTGTTGTCCTAGGAGCTTGGATCATTTTGATGGCTTGTCTATTCGAACTTTTTCCGAAACAGAATAAAATTTGTCGAATAAGCGGTTTGCTGAGCCTTATTCTCGTAATTGGCATCATGGCAGCACCTAGTCTTGGAGCTAATGTTGGAGGAACAATAGCGGGAGTGTTAGGACTTGGCTGTACTTATTTGCTATTTTTAAGTGGATTTTTATCGTGGAAGCGAGTGATCTTCGTTTTTGCTATTTTAGGTGTCGTCATGTCGCTTTTAATTACGGTAGATATGTTGCGTCCGTTAGATAGTCAAACTCATCTGGCTCGATTAGTTAGCAGTGCTTTGAGCGATGGCATCGCCGGCATTTTCGATACCTTCAACCGTAAAATAGCCATGAATCTAAAACTACTGGCATTTACGCGATGGAGCTGGATGCTGTTCACTTCTTTGCTGGTTTTATTTGCTTTTTATTTTCGCCCAGTTGGACTTTTACAAAAAGTTATGCGGCATTATCCGATGTTGAGACTTGGCTTTATCGGCAGTGTTTTGGCAGCTGTCTTCGCATTTATCTTCAACGACTCAGGTGTAGTCGCCGTTGGAACGCTCAACATTTTTCCAGTCATGTTGTTGACTAGCTTGATGCTTCGTGAAAGATTGGTCGAGTCTGAAACAAAAAAATTGGAGGTACCTCAGTGAGTAGACACAGCGCGAGGATCGAGGCGATGAAAGTCCTATACCAGGTCGACTTACTTAAATCGACTCCTGAAGAAGTGATAATTTCTTATAAACCTGATTTGGAGATTGACGATTACAATTTTTTTCTTGGGTTAGTTGTCAGCGTGTGGGAAAAAAGCAGCGAAATTAATAGCGTGATCGAAAATATTTCTATGGAATGGAGAATGGATCGCATGGCTGTCGTTGATCGTAATATTATGCGGATGGCAGTTTACGAAATGCTCTTTTGTGATGATATCCCGTTAAGTGTTGCTATCGATGAAGCTGTTGAAATTGCCAAGACCTTTGCCGGGCCGGAGTCTGCTAAATTTATCAACGGGGTTATCGGAGAAATTGCTAAATCTCCGGATAACTTTACTGAAATTGCCGCAAAAAAATTGCGTTGACATTAACAAGGGGTTGATTAGAGTATGTTAAATAACAAACAAAAAAATTATTTGCGAGGGCAAGGAAATGCGTTGGAGCCCATTGTATTTGTGGGAAAAGGTGAAGTTAGCGCAAATGTTGTCAAGCAGCTCGACGAGGCTTTGTCGGCTCACGAGCTGGTCAAGGTCCGAGTTCTGAAAAACTGCATGACTGCTACCGATGATGTTGTTGCTGAATTAGCAAGCGGCACATTAGCAGAAGAGATTCAAGTTATTGGCAATAATATTCTTTTTTATCGGCCAAACCTTGACAAACCAAAAATCGTTTTGCCCAACTAGGCGAGGTAAATAATTATGAGGAAAAATATCAAAGATGCTGCGCGAATTGTTGTCAAGCTTGGAACTAGTACTGTTTCCCACCAGAGTACCGGCAATATTAATATTGGTCGACTGGACGCAATCTGCCGACAGATTGCCGATCTTGTCGGCGCCGGCAAAGAAGTCATTTTAGTTTCCTCTGGGGCAATCGGATTAGGGCGCAATCGAATGGGAGTCCGCAAGAGGCCTAGTACTATTCCAGAAAAACAAGCTTATGCAGCTATTGGCCAAGGGTTATTGATTCATATGTACCAAAAGTTATTCTCGGAATATGGATTGACAGCTGCGCAGATTCTTCTCACTCGCGACGACATTAGCAACCGAGAGCGTTATCTCAATGCTCGAGAAACCATTAATCAGCTAATAGGAATGGCGGTCATCCCAATTATCAACGAGAACGATACTGTGGCTGTCGACGACATTAATTTCGGGGATAATGATTTGCTTTCTGCTCACGTCGCCTTATTGATCGATGCGGACATCCTGGTTATGCTAACAGACACGGATGGTTTGTATACCGCTGATCCTAGAATTGATAGCAAAGCGACAATTATCAAAGAAATCGAATGTGTTGATTCAGGAGTGCGTTGTTTAGCAGGTGCTAGTATTACGACTCATGGGACAGGTGGCATGCTTTCAAAGGTGGAGGCGGCTTCGATCGTCGCCCAGGCAGGACTGCAGGCATTAATTGCCAATGGTTCATCCCATGCAATCCTTCCCCGCATTTTTGAAGGGGAAGTCATTGGCACTTATTTTCATGCTATTGGGACGAGGCTGGAAAATAGAAAACGTTGGATTGCTTTTAGCCATAAAAGCGATGGAAAGATAGTTATTGATACAGGAGCCGCCAAAGCGATCAGTATCGATGGAAAAAGCCTTTTACCATCTGGTATCATTTCCGTTGAGGGTGATTTTAACCGCGGGGCAACTATTGAAATTATCGGAGAATCATTGAATTTAGTTGGAAAGGGTCTAGTAAATTATAATTCTGACGATGTTAAACGAATAATTGGAAAACATAGCCGAGATATTAGCAGAATTTTGGGGTATAATTACTCGGACGAAATTATTCACAGAGATAACCTTGTCATATTTTTATTGGGGGGGAATAATCTTGAGTGAGGTCAGCGAAAAGCTGTTGCTAACTAAAAATGCCTGCGGCGGTATGCGTATCGCCTCGACAAGAGCAAAAAATCACGCTTTGGAATTGATTCGCGAATCACTTCTGGATAACCTTGATGTAATTATTCAGAAAAATGATATCGACATTCAAATAGGCACTGAGGCCGGGCTGTCTAAGGCACTTTTAGATCGATTGAAGCTTGATGCCAAGCGAATACGTGGTATAGCCGGGGGATTGGCGGAGGTACAGGCATTGCCCGATCCAGTAGGGGAAGTCATTGAAACTAAAAAAATGGAAAATGGTTTAGAAATACAAAAAGTCCGCATACCCTTGGGAGTCATCGGAATGGTTTATGAGTCGCGGCCCAATGTAACTGTTGATGCGGCAGGTCTAGCGATTAAATCTGGCAATTGCATTCTGTTGAGAGGTGGCGAGGAAGCAGATCATTCAAATGTTATTTTGGCAAAATGCATCAAAGATGCAATAGCAACTAGCGAATTGCCAAAAGGGTGTGTTGACTTAGTTGAGACACTGGACCGCTCTGCTGTAGGCGAGATGTTGACAGCCAATGGTTATATCGATGTGTTGATACCCAGAGGAGGTCATGGCTTGATAAGTCGTGTCCTTCGAGAGGCGACTGTCCCCGTGATTCAGACAGGGGAAGGCAATTGCCATGTTTATGTTGATGAGAATGCGGATTTTAACATGGCTTTAGCAATTATAGAAAATGGTAAGGTGCAGCGCCCAAGTGTTTGTAATGCAATCGAAAAGGTTCTTGTACATCGCAGTATTGCCGATGAATTTGTGCCGATGCTTGTAGAAATGTTGCAGCACAACTCTGTCACTGTTAAGGGTTGTGCGACAACGAAAAAAATCTCTGATGCGATTGACCTTGCCACCCCAGCTGACTGGGGACTTGAATATCTAGCACTGATAATCGCGATAAAGGTTGTTGATGATTGGAAAGGTGCCGTGGAGCATATTAATCAATTCGGGACAAAGCATTCGGAGGTAATCGTCACAAATGATTACAGTACTGCCCGAAGCTTTGTACATGCTGTGGATGCGGCCGCAGCTTATGTCAACGCTTCTTCGCGCTTTACTGATGGTCAACAGTTTGGGCTCGGTGCTGAAATCGGGATTAGCACGCAAAATTTGCATGTGCGCGGGCCGATGGGGCTGCGTGAATTGACTACCAACAAGTTTATAATATATGGCGAAGGGCAGATACGGGAGTAGAGGTTTGCTAAAAGAAAGTGATTTTATTTTCTTAACAGCTAACGCAGCTAGAATTGGCATTATGGGTGGCACATTTGATCCAATTCATTTTGGTCATATGGTAGCTGCAGAATACGCACGCCAAAAATTTAATTTAGACAAAGTTGTATTTATCCCTTCCGGATCTCCCCCGCATAAAGAATATCACGTCACTTTTTCTGAACATCGTTATTTGATGACTGTGCTGGCTACAGTTTCGAGTCCTTTTTTTGGTGTGTCCAGAATTGAGATTGATCAATCTCGTCCTTCATACACTGTTGATACAATCACTCAAATTCAAAAAATGTTGCCAAACAAAGAACTGTTTTTTATTTCTGGGGCTGATGCGATAATGGACATTTTGACGTGGAAGGATCCATTGGAATTACTTGAATCGTGTCACTTTATCGCAGCAACTCGTCCTGGCTACTCCTTTGACAAGCTAGGCAGCGTTCTTTCCTTTTTAGGTTTACCCGAGGAAAAACAAAAACAACAGGTTTCATTAATGGAAATACCTTCGATCACGACATCTTCAACAGATATCCGGAATAGGGTTGGGCGCGGTGAGAGCATCTCGTATTTGGTTCCCGAAAATGTTGAAGCATATATTAAAAAATATGAATTGTATGAGGATATTTCATGAGTGAACATTTTTGTGTCGATTTCGTCGAAAATGAGTTAGAAGAATCGATAGTTATCGCTCTTAAAAAAACTTTGCCCGAAAAAAGATTATTTCATACTATCCGCGTCGTTGATACCGTGGAGCGTTTAATTGAATTGTATGGGGGAAATCGCTCCAGTCTGCGCTTAGCTGCTCTTTTACATGATTATGCTAAGCCATTAACCTTTAGCGAAATGTTAATGGCGATCAAGCGAGCTAATTTGTCAGCCCCCATCGATGCCGAGCTTTACCCAGAAATTTTGCATGCCGATGCCAGCGCTGCTCTTGCGGTAGTTGAATTCCACATCTTTGACGAATTGACCATTAGGGCGATCAAAGCTCATACCGTTGGCAACGAAGCCATGTCCGTTGAAGATAAGATTCTATACCTAGCGGATTATGTCGAGGACGGCAGGGACTTTGAAGGCGTGAATGAATTGCGCGACCTCACTTATAAAAATTTAGACTCGGCAATGTTATTAGGCTTTGACATGAGTATTGCTGAGTTAGTAGAAAGGAAAAAATTAATCCATCCGATGACGATTACTTGTCGGAACAAGTTACTTCTAAGTAGAAAGGTGTAGATACTAGGATGAATATGTCAATGCACAGGCGACGGAGAAATAAAAAGCGAAAAATTAATTGGCCGAGACTTCTTTCTTTCATCGCATTGTTGCTAGTAGGTACCTGTCTTGTTTTCTTAACTGCTGGTTACATATATTTAAAAACTTTTCAGAATAGTGACGCTAGTTTTATGGACGAAAAAAGATATGTCGAAGAAGCTGATGCGTCTAAATACAAAGATCAATACGTATTTCTCGTCATGGGGACTGATATCAATTTAGACCACGGCAAAGTTGTCCAAGGTCATACCCGCTCCGACACGATGATTTTAGTTTTTGTCAACACGAAAACTAACAAATTAAGTACGATTGCAATTCCCCGGGATTCCAGAGTTTTTATACCTGGAAGGCCTGGGAAAGATAAAATCAACCACGCGCATGCCTACGGTGGAGCGGAATTATCGATTCAAACGGTTGAGGATTTCTTCCAACTAGATATTGATCATTACGTCGAGATCAGCTATGAAGGTTTTAGGGAGCTAATCGACATTATTGGCGGCGTCCCGATAAATGTTGAAAAAAATATGTACTATCGTGATCCGACGCAAGATCTTGTCATCAATCTAAAAAAAGGGGAACAAGTCCTGAAGGGCTATGATGCCATGGGCTATGTCCGCTTCCGGCACGACCCCCTTGGGGATATCGGCCGGGTGCAACGTCAGGCTATCTTCATGCAAGCATTGTACAAAGAGCTTTTGTCACCAGAAACCATTGTCAAGTTGCCGGAAATCGCTCGCAAGCTTCCAAATTTTATTGCCACGGATATGAGCCCGGGAGATATTATCTATTTTGCATCGCAAGCACCAAAATTTACCAAAAGCGAGATGCAGACATGGATGGTGGATGGCACAGCTGAATATATTGATGATCTGAGTTACTGGATTCCGGATGAAAACATGGCCCAAACTGTAGCTGGGCAAATGCTGGAAGGCTCATATGTTCCCGTAGAGGAGTTGCAAAAAGAGACTGCGCCACTAAACGTCGAGGTTTTAAATGGAAATGGCAAGCAGGGAATCGTCGCCAAGTTTGTTGCTAAGCTTCCTGCAAAAGGTCTCAAGGTGGTTTACACTGGAAATGCAGATAGCTTTAGCATTGAAAAGAGTTCGATTGTTGTTTATAACAAAGATCGTGTGGTTAAAGCAGAAGCGCTGCTAACTTATTTGCCGATGGTCAAGAAAGTCAGTGTTTCCTCACAGACTCGACAAGGGGTCGATGCTACTATAGTGCTAGGGCAAGATTATAAAGAATAAGAATGGAGAGATGTCATATTGAAGGATACTAATATTGAACTTTTAGAAAAGGTGAAATGGGCAGCTGAAGATAAAAAAGCTGAAAATATAACTGTCATCAATCTTCCCGAAGATTTTGCGATTGCAGATCAGTTCGTGATATGTACAGGTGCGAGCTCAATTCAGGTGAAAGCTATCGCCGAGCGGATCATCGAAATCATCAAAGAGAAAAATCGTTTACCCAGCCACACCGAAGGCTTGGAGCAGGGAAATTGGGTTTTGCTCGACTATGGCGATGTTATCGTGCATGTTTTTACTCCCGTTCTGCGAGAGTTTTATAACTTAGAAAGACTTTGGGGACGCTAAAGATTAATTATTGACATAACAATACCATCAATGATACAATTCCGATTGCTGGCGAAACTGGTTAAGATGTTTTGCACTCTAGTCGGAGGCATCCGTTAAAATGCTTGAGTGGGTCGTTTAGTAGTGGGGGTGTAGCTCAGCTGGGAGAGCGCTTGAATGGCATTCAAGAGGCCAGGGGTTCGAGCCCCCTCATCTCCACCATTTAAAATGACCGATTAGGATTTACAGCGGGTGGAACTCGTCCCTGACACTTTGTGTCAGGGTTTATTTTTATCAGATGGCAAGGGGGCTTATCGATGTCAGATAGGTACGAATTTAAGGAAATCGAGAAAAAATGGCAGGAAATTTGGGAAAAGGTTAACAACTTTAAAGCGCAGGGAGACGGGAAAAAGCCCAAGTTTTACGCTTTAGAAATGTTTCCGTACCCCTCTGGCAATTTGCACATGGGGCATGTCCGCAACTATACCATAGGTGATGTTATTGCTCGAATCAAGCGAATGCAAGGTTTTGACGTATTGCATCCCATGGGATGGGATGCATTTGGCATGCCCGCCGAAAACGCTGCTATCAAAAACAAGGTCCATCCCCAAGAATGGACCTTAAACAATATCGCTCAAATGAAAAAGCAACTAAAAAAGATGGGGATAAGCTATGATTGGGAAACTGAAGTGACAACCTGTCTCCCAGAATATTATCGATGGACTCAGTGGCTTTTTCTCTTAATGCTGGAAAGAGGTTTGGCTTACAGAAAGAAGGCGCCAGTTAATTGGTGTCCAGAATGTGCCACTGTTTTAGCTAACGAGCAAGTGGAAGAAGGCAAATGCTGGCGATGTGAAAGCGAAGTAGTCAAGAAAGAGCTGGAACAATGGTTTTTCAAAATAACAGATTATGCTGAACGTCTGCTAGATGACCTTGCACTGCTCGGCGGTTGGCCTGAACGCGTTCGCACGATGCAACAAAACTGGATCGGAAAAAGCCGAGGGGCCGAAGTAGAGTTCAAACTTATCTCAGGTGAGAGTTTTAAAGTTTACACGACACGGGTGGACACGATTATGGGTGCAACCTACATGGTTCTCGCACCAGAGCATCCCCTAGTTGATACGATAATTGCTGCCAACCCGTCACTGTGCGATGCGGTGTCCATTTTTCGTCAAAATGTTAGAAAAATGAGCGATATTGATCGCACCTCGGCTGAAAATACAAAAGAAGGATTATCTCTAGGTATCGACGCTGTAAATCCTTTCAATGGTGAGCGCATTCCGGTATGGATAAGTAATTACGTTTTAATGGATTACGGGACAGGCGCGGTGATGGCTGTTCCAGCTCATGATGACCGAGATTATGCCTTTGCCAAAAAATATCATCTTCCCATTCGTGAGGTTGTCTCCAACCCAGATTCGGTAAATGATACTTTGATTTCGGCATATAGCGGGCCTGGAATTTTAGTAAATTCAAACAATTTTGATGGTCTCGATAATCGTGAAGCTCAAGAAATAATGGCTCTACACGCGGAAAAAGAAGGCTTTGGCAAAGCAACGCTTAACTATCGCTTGCGAGACTGGTTGATTTCGCGCCAGCGTTACTGGGGGGCACCAATCCCCGTTGTGTATTGTGATAAATGTGGGATTGTTCCTGTTCCAGACAAAGAGTTGCCGGTCACTTTGCCCTACGAGGTTGAGTTAAGCGGTGATGGGAAATCGCCATTGGCAAACAACCCTGATTTTCTTTGGACTGTATGTCCTAAATGCGGTCAAAAGGCAAAAAGGGAAACGGATACAATGGACACTTTTATCTGCTCTAGCTGGTATTATATGCGCTACACCGATGCAAAAAATTGCGACGAAATTTTTAGCAGCGAAAAAGCAAATACATGGCTAGGAGTCGATCAATACATCGGAGGAATCGAGCATGCAGTGTTGCACTTACTGTATTCGCGGTTTGTAACGAAGGTTCTTCACGATGCTGGCTTGTTGCAAGTAACCGAGCCCTTTAATAATCTTTTAACTCAAGGCATGGTGATCAAGGATGGCGCAAAAATGTCTAAATCCAAGGGCAATGTTGTCAGTCCAGAAGATATTATCGGTCGCTATGGCGCCGATACAGCCAGAATCTTTATTTTATTCGCTGCCCCACCCGAAAGGGATTTAGAATGGAGCGATCAGGGGGTTGAGGGAGCTTATCGATTCCTCAACCGAGTTTGGCGGCTATGCCAAACCAAGCATATTTTTGTATCCAAAAAGACCAAATATGATCCTGCAACTCTCAATGTCGATGATGTGTTGCTGCGTCGGCAAATAAATATGACGATTATGCGTGTCAGTCGTGATGCTTTGGAAAGATATAATTTTAATACAGCAATCAGTGCAATCATGGAATTAGTAAATGCCATCTACTTATATACTGAGAAGAAAAAAGGTTCGGAAAATATCGCATTGTTGCAGGAGGGGATTCGAGCATTGTTGGTTCTGCTCGCTCCTTTCGCACCTCATTTGACGCAGGAGTTATGGGTGTTGACTGGAATGGAGGGAGATGTGCACGCTGTGGCATGGCCGTCCTACGATGCCTCCGCCCTAGAAACAGACCAAGTTGAACTAGCGATACAGATCAATGGCAAATTGAAGGGACAGGTTACTGTTAACACCACAGCAACTCAAGAGGATATATTACAACTTGCTATGGCAAATGACAAAGTGGCAAGTTTTCTTCAGGATAAGACAGTACTGAAAACAATTATCGTTAAAGGAAAATTGATAAATATTGTTGTAAAATAGTTTGGAGTTGAATCGCTTGCAAATCGGAGGCATCCAGAAAAAGATTCTGATTATTGCGCTTGTTGCCACTGCTTTGCTGTTTGGCACTTGGTTTTGGATGCAGCGTCCGATTGACGAATACTTGCTAGCCGAGGAGACCGGGATTATGCCTGGCCAGTCCATTTCTCAAAATAGTGGTGAATTTTATGTTCATCTGGATGGGGCTGTTCAAAAGCCTGGCGTTTATCAAGTTGCCCCGGATACCCGATTATTTCAACTCCTTGAACTAGCAGGAGGCGAAGCGGAAGACGCAGATTTAGCAGGAATTAATTTAGCTCAGGCTGTTGTTGACGGCAATAAATACCATATCCCTTTTATCCAGGCAGATGATATAGCTGCAGCAACAAAGGAAGTAGCGGATTCGATTGTTAATATTAATTTGGCTGATTTAACAGTTTTAGACGCACTTCCCGGTATCGGGCCCGCGACAGCAGAAAAAATAATGCACTTTCGTGAACAAAACGGCGCGTTTACATGCAATGAAGATCTTATGAATGTTCCAGGCATTGGCCCTGCAAAATATGAGCAGCTCAAAACGATGATCAAAGTTAAATGATAAAAACGCGCAAACGCAGTCTCTTGATTGTTTGCATGACAACCAGCTTTGTCACTGGAGTAATGGTGAATGGAATTTTTCATTTACCATTATTTTTTTTTGCCGGAATTATATTTCTAGGAACGCTTTTGGCGTTTGCATCTTCGTGCAAGAGAAAGCTTTGCTTTTATATTGGATTTTGTATGTGCTTGTTGGCTTTGGGAGCATCTTATCTTTACGCTTATGACCAGCGTTTTCAAAAAGTAGAGTTATCTCTCCCTTTCAATCACGTTATTGAACTTTTTGGTACAGTTCACTCACGACCAGAGAATAAGATGTCCGGAAAAACGCAAAACTTCATAATTAGCGACGTTTCCTACTACATTTCTGATGAGCGGATAGATTTAAGGGATGTAAAAATACGAATAATAGCTGATAAGGCCTTACCTAGCATTTTGCCTGGGGACAAAATCGTTGTAAAAGGGACTATTAGCCGGCTTGATCGAAAAATGAATCCTGGGGAAAATATGTGGCTCGCTTACAGCAAGTCAAGAGATATCGCTGGATGGATGTACGCTGGGAAAGCAGAGGGTTCAATAGCTGTATTCGATGCCGATCAATCTTTAACCTTCAAATTGCTGGGGTTAGGAGAATGGGCAAAAAGAAAAATCTATGCAAGTCTTCCTAAGGAACGGGCAGACATTGTCGTAGCGATGGTTTTAGGAGATGACAATAATATTGACCAATCAATCTACGATGACTACCGTCAATCGGGCATTGTCCACCTTTTATCCGTGTCAGGTGTGCACGTTGGGTTTTTAATTTTGGTCATCTTAGTGCTACTGCGCAGTTTCAAGCTGCCTAGCCTAGTTATCTTTATAGCATGTATTCTAATGATTAGCATGTATATTATAATGGTTCAGTGGGAATCGCCTGCGATTCGATCGGCGTTAATGGCGATGGTGATTGGCTTTGGAATGCTGTTCAAGCGAAAAAGCGACGGATTTACGCTAATTGCACTAACTGTAATGGTAATGGTTTTGAAAAATCCTTACTATGTTTTTCAGCAAAGTTTTCAATTATCATGCCTAGGTACGCTTGGCATGATTGGATTTCCAGTTTTTTTTGATCGATATTTTTTGTGGCTTCCACGAAAATGGGCAGCTTTTTGGGAAATGTCGCTGGGTGCAGTTGTCTTGACATTGCCATTAACAGGACTGTACTATTCACAATTTTCACCGATAGGAATAATCGCAAACACTGTCGCTATTCCTATAGGATCTTTCATTGTCGCAACGGGGATGATTGCCGTTGTTCTGGGGTATATTTTTCCTTTAATGTGGGTAGTGTTGCAATTTGCTGGCTTTGCCGCGCACTTTCTCAACTCATTTGCAAATATATTTGCGACGTTGCCTCTGGCAAGTATTAATTTTTCAAGATTTGGGCTATTATCGCTAGTATCTTTTTATTTGATGGTGTTTTTTTATTTGGTAGCAGATATCAGTCGTCAGAATAATCAGCGCCAGATCCTTCACTTTAGCATTGTATGCCTTTTGCTAGCTTTTATGATTGGCATTTATCAGCCAGCTTATTTCAGTTTAAACAACGAAAAGCTTTATATTTATGCTCTGAATACAGGTCAAGGGCTGTCTTGCTTAATTATTAGTCCGGGAGGCAAGACGGTTTTAATTGATTGTGGGGGTAACAAGGGTGCTGACGTAGGTGAAACTGTGATACATCCTGCTTTGGCTTCCTTAGGGATTCACCGCTTGGATTATCTAATTCTAACTCATCCCCATGCAGATCATGTCGACGGTTATGAAGCGGTTTTTAAATATCACCAGCCTAAAAATATTTTAATCGGGAATTCGGATATAGCAAAATTCGCCGAACTTATCCCATCTGAGTTGCTAGCAAAGCAAAATATTATTAGCATTAAAAACGCTGCAACAATTATTAATTATGCCAAAGGCTCGATTGATTGTTTTCTTGTGCCTTTGCCCTCGCGGAATAATAATCTCAACGAGGAGTCGTTAGTTTTGATGCTGCAAATCGAGGATTTCAAAATGCTGATACCCAGCGACAGTGAGGGCATTTCTTTGCTCGAGCTTAATGCAGCGTTGAAAAATTCAGACATGCAGGAGGTAGCAGTGGCATTCCTACCACATCACGGCAGTTATGATGGGCAGACGACCGAAAATTTCATTGATTATTTAGATCCGCATCTTTGGATTATAAACACTGGACGCAACGGTTATGGACATCCGGCTCGACAAACGTGCCAACTGCTCGCAGATGATGGGGGCACAGTTTTGCGAAGTGATATTGCTGGCGCGATAAGAATAATTAGTGATGGAAAAGGATTCAGTGTGAAAAAATATGGAGGGTTTGAAGAATGGTAAACAGGTCGGAGAGTGGCGGCATTGATTGGCCGTGCATTTTATTACGAGGGAATGATTTTACAGGAATTAATATAGCAGTTAAAAGGATTCAGGAGCTGCTTGAGCATTCAGGAGGATTTGTGCAATATGATTTGACTGATGAATCCTCTATTGACGAGTTTCAGCAAATTCTAAATGCGTTTTCTTTGACGATGGAGCGAAAGACCGTTATTTTTCGCTCAGTTGATTTTTTTGCTAAGAAAAGATCGAAATTTATTCATGCCAAATGGCACGAAGTGTTCAAAAAATATCTGGATAATTATTCAAGTAGCAACCTGCTGATAATTATTACTGGCGAAACAGGTGGAATTGACGCTGAAATCCACAAAATTATTTTAAAACACGGCGTAGAAAAAATCTACCATATCCCGGCTGGAGGGTCTGCTAACGATGGGAATTCAAAGGATATTTCCTTTCGAATAGCGGATGCGATTATTGCAAAAGACATCAACGCAGCCCTTAATTGCTGCGAGAGCATTCCCGCGGCAGATGTGATCCCGTCGTTGTCGATGATTGGATGGAGTATTCGAATATTAAGTGATTTTATTGAAATGAAGCATAAAAAAATGCAAGAGCCTGACATAGAAAACGCTCTTGCCCTGAAACCATTTCAGTATAAAAAATATAACAATGCCTATCAGGTATGGACGGCTGATTCGATAAAAAAGGCTGTAAAAGCTCTGGCGGAGACGGATTTCACTATTAAGAGCACTGGCATCGATCCCAAAAGAAGTTTTGAGGCATTGCTATTTGATTTATGCGATAAAGAATAACACGATACACTAAAAAACACCCCAATCGGGATGTTTTAAAGGAGGTTGACTTTACACTAAGCTTGTATTCAGCTTTTTAGCGAGTCTTGATTTTTTTCGGGCGGCTGTATTTTTATGAAGTACGCCTTTTTTAGCAGCTTTGTCAAGGATGCTCATTGCTTTGCTTAATGCAAGTTTGGCGTTATCTGATTGGCCGCTTTTTATAGCTAGGTCATATTTTTTGAGGATATTTTTAACCATTGAACGAACTATGAAATTTCTTTCACGCTTTTTGCGCGTAATCAGAACTCTCTTTTTGGCAGATTTAATGTTAGCCACTTCTGGCACCTCCTTTTTCTATGAAATCATATTACGAACGTCATTTATAATATCATGGATGTACGTAAAACACAATATATATCTAGCGATTTTATTTTTTA
>CAZWXO010000046.1:5002-16463 GCA_964637885.1 uncultured bacterium | reverse complement strand
CCTTGCGTCCCACGGGCTTGGTGACACTAGCCAAGGCTAAAATTATAAACCCTAGAGCCATGGTGTGGTAGACGATGAACCCGCAGAAATCGCGGTCAGGATAGTCGGAAGCAAACGGGAGGTTGAATGCTATCATCCCTAAAAATCCTCCGGTCATTGCTGAAGGAAAGGCCCATTTTTGTAGCCATGGCAGATATTTGTTTAATAAGCGTCCCGTAATGAGCAATAGAAAAACAATGAATAAGGTCGGTAGTGTGCTATCTTGCAATAAAAATGAAGGCATGGCGGCGCTCCTTAAACCGTAACGGGATTTTCTCGACCATAAGTGAAAGCATCATACCATAAACAAGGTGAGAGGTGTTCCTGTGGGAAATCCAACTGATATGTGTGGCCATGAAAGCCTAATACAAGTAAGTCCCGACGGAATTGATAGATGAATTCAATTTTCTCGATGTCGCATTGGGCAACTTGCCCGAAAAACGTTAGAAAAATTACACCGCTTCGAAGAGCGACTTTCCCTGGATGCTTGGCGCAGGATGGCTCGGAGGTAATCAAGCAATCCTGTTCCATGGGCAAAGTCATGCCTGCGCAATCTAAATAACTTCGGAGTAGTTCCTGCTGAAGTAGATTTAAGGCATGATGATGCGTTACAGGGCGGGATTTATTTGCCGAATATAGCCGGCAATCCAAGCCATAGTATAGTGTGAAACCACATTTGTGACAGAAAATGTGGTTTTTTTTGCTTTTGAGGCTAGAAAAACTATGACACTCCGGGCACAAGTAGAGCAGTTTCTCAAGGCGGTGCGCCCTGTTCTTTCCATGAAAAGGGACCGCCCGCAGGGCGTCGTCCGTTAAGTCATTAGTATTTAAGCTAGACTTGATAATAGCTTCGATGGCCTGGGGGGATAGAGCCGCAAGCTCTGCTGCCTGCACAATGACTTTGCTATCGACGATAATCCGACCGCGGCGCAGGGATGACGACCAACGCGGCTGCGTCAGATGTGCGCCACGCAGGGTAACGCAAGCGATTGGAAGATTTAACATTTTAGCCAATTTACCCGTGCCCTTATACACTTTGCCAAAAGCACCGTCCCAGCAGCTGCTCCCCTCCACAAAAACTCCGATGCTGGCCCCTTTTTTCGCAGCTCTTTTTGCTTGCAGAATAGCGTGTATATCTGGGGCAGCTTTGTTATAGGGGATAGCGCCAAAGAAACGCAACACCCTTTTGAGTACAGGCGTTGCGAAAGCGTTTTGGGCGGTTAGAAAGTAAATGGGAATTTTAAATGCATACTGCACGTAAAGAGTGTCCAGATCCGATGTGTGGTTTGCCACGACAAGGTAATTTTGCTTTATGCCAGCAGTAGCAGCAATTTCCCACTGGCAACCCAGCCAACGGAAGACAAAAGGGCGAAAAACAATTTTAAGGAAAGCGATAACACAGGCCTGCATAGATAAAAAATTAAAGGGGATTCGTCCAGTAAGCATTTCTCGCCTCCTTTTCCAGCGGGTTTATTGTAACTTATTTGCTGGCAGGCGCATAGAGAGAAACCGTTGAAAAAAGCCTGATGACTTTATTTTTCGTCAACAATTAACAATGAAGATAGAGAGAAACTACGATTCGGCTGCCAAGGTAGCCGAATCGTAGCCGAACTAATCCTGAGTCTGTACTGCTTTAAATTTGCAGATGAGGCTAAATTTTAATTTTTTAACCCCCGACTTCTTCAGTAGTCTCGCATAGAGAGGCTATCAATTACTCTAGCTTAAGGTTGCAGAAGGTGCCCTTTGAGAAGGTAAGCAGCGATGAGTGCGATGCGTTGCTTGCTATGCTGCTACTGAAAACAAGTCCCGTTTGGTACAGCTATCGGTGCGTTTGCCGGATTGCAGTAGAACTTTTGAATCCGTGAGTTCAAAAGATGCCATGGAGTTGTCGCCGTAATTTAAAAGCAGTCGAAAATACATCTCATAGAAAATATCTATAGACATGTACAATTAGATTGAAAAATAGGGTAAAATAATAGCGTAAAGCAACTCCCTTTGTTTTGAGACGGGTTTTGCGGATCGGATGAATAAAAATGGAGAGGTGGAGACGAATGCCAACTAAAAGACTGAAATTTAAAAAGGAACTATGTATTGGTTGCCAACTGTGCATGCAGGCATGTTCCGGAACTCATGAAGGTGCTTATGCACCGGCTTTAGCCCGCTTGCAGATTGAAACCTACTACGACAAGGGCGGCGACATCAAGTTCGATAAGCACACCTGCGTCTTGTGCGGACGCTGTGCTAAAGAATGTCCGGAGAACGCAATCACTCTCGAAGAAAAGTTGATTTTGGCAATTGAAAGTTGCAACGGCTGTGGCATCTGCGCCGATATTTGCCCGCAGAAAGTTATTCGCATCCGCGATGAAAAAGCTGTGCTTTGCGATACTTGTGATGGCGATCCATGGTGCGTTAAGATGTGCCCTCATGGCGCACTTTCGTTCGAATAAGAAGGAGGAGGGAAAAAAATGTTAGGATACCAGAATAAAGTTCTTCGGATTGATCTAGCGAAAAAAAGCACCAGCACCGAACCATTAAACATGGAATGGGCTGCCAAATACATCGGAGGTAAGGGCTTAGGCATCAGGTATATGTACGATGAGCTAAAGCCAGGCATTGATCCTTTATCGGCTGAAAATAAACTAATGCTGATGACAGGTCCTTTGACGGGAACTCCGGTGCCCTTGTCCGGGAAACTTGCTATTATCTCAAAATCTCCTGCGTCGGGGACGATTCTTGATTGCTCGATTGGAGGACATGCAGCAATTCAAATCAAATATGCCGGGTATGATGCTGTCATCTTTGAGAACAAGCTTGAGCAGCCGGGCTATATCGTCATCGAAGACGATAAGATAGATTTCGTCGATGCTGGTGAATTGTGGGGCCAAGGCTCCCATGAAGCAGAGACTGCCCTGGTTGATAAATATGGCCATCACTACACAGTGCTTTCAATCGGTCCTGCTGGTGAGAATCTGGTTCCGATTTCTTGCATAAATTCCGATTTTTATCGGCAAGCCGGCCGAGGTGGCATCGGCGCGGTGATGGGTAGTAAAAATCTCAAAGCTATCTTGATCAAGGGAAGCGGTGGGGTCAAGGTTAACGACATTATGAATACCACCAAGCGATTGCAAGAAATCTTGCGGGAAGATACAACTTCTGAGGATAATATCTGGGCCTTTACTGACGGAACCGGCGGCTTCGTCGACGCTTGCAATGAAGGCGGCATCTTGCCAAAACGCAATTTCTCGGATGCCACTGACGCCGACACGGCGCTGTACAATACCGATGCGCTCAAGGCCAACCGAGCCGGGAAAAAAGCCTGCGGCAGCTGCGGTCTTGGCTGCGGCAATTTTACAAAAATCGGCAATGCGGTGTGCGAGGGTCCAGAATACGAAAGTATCGCTGTGGCAGGACCTAACTGCGGAATCAATGACCTGGAAGCAATCGTTAAATTTAATCAGATTTGCGACAACATGGGCATCGATACCATCAGTGCCGGCGACATCCTCGCTTATGCGATGGAAATGACGGAAAAGGGCATTCATGATTTTGGGATTAAATTTGGGGACAAAGAAAAATACCTGGAATATTTAGTCCTAATGGCAAAAAAGGAAGGCGTCGGAGCAGAGCTGGCCATGGGCGTCAAACCTCTATCCGAGAAATATGGCGGAACTGATTTTGCGATGCATGTCAAAGGCCTCGAGTATCCCCAGTACGAGCCACGTGGATCATGGGGAACGGCACTCGCCTACGCTGTATCTGATCGCGGAGCCTGCCACATGCGTGCCTATCCTCCTGCCGAGGAAGTATATGCTGGGTCGATTCCTCCTTATACAGCCGAAGGTAAAGGTGAACTGGTGTACAATTTAAGTATCTATAATGCGGTCAAGTTTTCCTTGGTTTTCTGCGATTTCTGGGCTTTAAGCCTGGAGCGGATGGCCGAGATCATGACGATGGTTACGGGCAAAGAGTTCAAGGAAGCAGAGATGAACGAAATTGCTTTACGCGTCATGAATATTGCCCGCGCTTTTAACCAAAGAGAAGGCTTTGACCGCAGTCATGACACAGTGCCTAAAAGAATAGTTAACGAAGCATTAAAATCCGGACCCGCTGCCGGACAAAAAATCCCCCAGGAAGATTTCGAGAAGATGTTAACCGAATTCTACGAGATGTGCGGATGGACCGAAGATGGCAAAGTTAAGGAAGAAGTCTTAGCGACACTTTAAGCGAAGACTGTTAAAAAATGCGTCGTGTGAATGAGGGGTGGCTTGCCACCTCTCATTTTTTCACATGAAGTACCTTGTAGAATTGTAGCCAAGGTTTTATCATGTGTTTTTCTGTTACAATTGAGCTTAGGATGTGCTATTCTTTTGTCGGCAGAATTGCGAGTTATTTACTAATTAACAGCGGAGTGATGATGAATGTCCATAAAATTTAAAAGTATCCGCCACCGCTACATAGCTGTGACGCTGCTGATAATTATTATCTCCGTGTTGGCAGTGTCGTCGATTAGTTTAGCGATCTCGATGCGGATTATCACAGATTCTACCGATTCGCGTCTGCAGGAATCAGTGTTGTACAATTCGGTAGAGTTAAATAGTTGGTTTCAACAATACGGCGACCTAATCAAAAACACGGCCCAGGGTATTGAAATAAATGGCGATTTTAGCCGCGACTATTTAGAGAATTTGCTCCGTGGGACCTTTCATAACCACCGGAAGGATGTCAGTGATTTTTATATGGGCTTTGCTGACGGGACGACGCCGGTCAGCGGAGCAGGCTGGATTCCTCCGTCAGGATACGATGCGAGAAAGCGACCGTGGTACGTGCAGGCTGTCAGCGCGGCGGAAGTGATTTATTCCCCTCCTTACGTCGATGCGATGACGGGCAGGATTATTGTCACAGTTGCTAAGCGCGTTGAGGACCAAGGCCGGCTTATTGGCGTTATCGCTGTCGACATCTTTATAACGGATATAATTGCCCATGTTGAGCAGTATTCCGTCACTGAAAACAGCTACGGTTTTCTGATGGATGAGTCGGGGGAATATATCAGCCATCCTGAGGAGTCCTTCCAACCGACAGCCGATGGCTTTCGCCGGATTTCCGATTTTCAGAATGTCGGGTATCGACCTATTTTCGAAGATTTGCACCTCACCCAGCTTCAGCGAATTGAGGCGAAGGATTTTGATGGACAGCAGAAGCTATTTTTATTGAACCGAATTCCCGCCAGTAAGTGGGTCTTTGGAGTTGCTGTACCGCTGTCTGATTATCATCGTCCGCTCGTTTACCTTTTTTTCGGATTTCTGATTGCGCTTCTGATCTCAGTCGCCATTGGCGGTGCGATTATGCTACGTTTGGTCGACAGATTGGTCCGGCCTATTCAGGTTTTAAACGATGCAGTCAGGAGCTTCGGCGACCGCGAGATGGCAAGTCGTGTCGAAATAGTTACAAGTGATGAAATCGGGCATCTGGGGGCGTCCTTTAATCACATGGCCGATACAATACAGCAGTATAGCGCGACGTTAGAATCGAGGGTGCAGGAGCGTACTGCGCAGCTACAGGACAAAAACCTTCATATTCAGGAGAGTATCGAATACGCCAAAAAAATACAAGAATCCCTGCTTCCCGGTGCTGAGTTGTGTCGACGCCTCTTAGGCGAGTATTTTGTTGTATGGCAGCCACGAGATATTGTTGGTGGGGATTTTTATTGGATTAAAGATTTTCCGACTGGGTTTGTCGTCATCGTTGGAGATTGTACCGGACATGGAGTTCCGGGGGCGTTGATGACTGTCGCCGTGAAAGCAGCTCTCGACCAGATAGTTGATGAGCACAACTATCGCCATCCTGACAATATTCTCGACGATTTAAATCAAGAGCTTTATCAGGCATTAGGTCACGTTGAAAGCGGAAAATATCTGTATGATGGGCTTGATGCCGGGATTATATTTATGAATCATGAGCGTGACAATTTAAAATTTGCTGGTGCGGGGATGTCCTTATATGTTGCTCAGCCTAATCGCCATGGATTTCTCAAAGGCAACAGGCACAACATCGGCTATCATTCGGTGCAAAGAAAAGTCAATTTTTCTGCAGTGGAAGCATCTCTCCAGAAGGGAACGTGTCTGTATTTAGCGACTGATGGTATCCGGGATCAAATCGGACAGTTCACCGGATTGCCTTTTGGAAACAAACAATTTGTTGCTCTTGTAAACTCTTTGGCAAATGTTCCTATCGAGGGACAAGGCGAAATGATATTAAAGGTCTACCAAAAACATATGGGTTCCGAAACACCTCGGGATGATTTGACTGTTGTGGGCTTCAAAGTGTAAATTTTACTTAGGAGGTCGTTCCTAGTGGAGCTTGATTTGTATGATTTTTATAAAACGATTAAGGCAAAGGGAATTATCTTTTCCTACAGCGGGCCTGTCGCTCATGCAGGGCTCGAGGGGATTGCCCAGACTTTGCGGCGCAATCTCGAGATGGAGGAGGCGGGTCATAATGCGACCCAAGCGGTCTTTTCCGTTTTTATCGAGCAGATGCAAAATATCCTGAATTACTCGGCCGAACACCCTAAGTTAGCTGATAATGATGCTGAGAGCCTTCGGGTAGGAATAATTGTCGTTGGGGTCGAGGAGGATAATTATTTCGTTTATTGTGGCAATCGAGTCTTGCAGGCAGATGTTGCTAATCTAAAAAAGAGAATTGAGCTTATCAGGATGATGAACAAAGATGAATTAAAGTCTTTTTATAAAGAGCGCCGCCGTATGGAACCGGAGCCCGGCAGTAAAGGAGCAGGTCTGGGTTTGATTGAGATGGCGCGCAAGGCAGGACAGCCGATTGATTTCGATTTTTCGGCAATCGATGAGCGATTTTCTTTTTTTAGCATCAAAGTTGTTGTGAAAGGGGAGGCAATTAGTTGAAATCACTAATTCTTGAAAAAACACTGTCGACTCCGAAAATCGATTTTAACTCAGCAACCGGAGTATTAAAACTGGAAGGGGAATCCTATCCGGAAAATGCGGCAAAATTTTACGCCCCGATTTTAAAATGGATTGAAGAATACTTCGCCACCGAAGTAATTGACACGACTGTTTTTGAATTTGCAATTATATACTTTAATAGTAGTACCTCGAAAATCTATATGTCCTTGTTTGACGATCTGGAAGCACTCGTGGCGGAAGGAAGCGACATCAAGGTGCGATGGATTTGTCATTCCCAAAATGAGACTGCAATTGAATGTGGAGAGGAATTTAAGGAGGACTTGGCAAAGTTACCCTTTGATATCGTTTTAATGGAGGGATAGCCATGGAAAGCATTTTTACCAGTGAAAATGAGGTTGTTTTTCAATCGGAGCAGCTACTCGCCAGGGCTGACGGCCATGTTTCTGCCGCCCAGTATGCGGTCTTGCTAGACGATTATAAACATCTGCTCCGGCAGATGCAGCGGATTGTCAGCATGTCGGACCGGATGCAGTCGGATTTAAAGAAAATGTCCAAGTTGTTGGAAAAAGTCTCCAATACAGATCCGCTGACCGGATTATTTAATCGCCGGTTTTTTAACGACGCGATGCAGAAGGAATGGGATAGTGCCATACGCTCCGAAACCAGTTTGGCCGCTCTGATGATTGACGTGGATCATTTAAAGCAATGTAACGATTTGCATGGGCCTCTCGCCGGGGATCTTTGCCTGCAGGAGGTGGCTAATTGTATCAAAATGGCCCTGCAACGTCCGCGAGACACTGTGGCCCGTTTCAACGACGATGAATTTATCGTTGTCTTGCCGGAAACGGATTTACTAGGTGCGATTTGCGTCGCTGATGGCATCCTGCAGGGAGTGCGTGGGCTAAATTTGACACAGACTGGTAATATTAAGATAGATGATGTGACGGTCTCCATCGGCTTGGTGTGTGTGCGCCCGCAGGGGACGGACTCGCTGAAGCATTTTTTATTTGAAATTGACGGTGCACTGTATCGCGCTAAAAACGCGGGCTGCAATTGTTGGAGCCAGTGATTTATTTCTTGAGGGGGAGAAGATATTGAAGATTGCATTAAAGTGTATATTAGTAATTTGTGTCGGGATTGTCAGCGCAATGCCGGCACTGGCAGCCAAGGATAGCGCTGTCGATGCAAGGCCGGTTGTTACTGATGGGAATTTGGTGACGTACAACGTTTTGCAGGCAACACCAGCGCAAGACGAAGCGACTGGACCAGCTATTGAAACTGAAATTGAGGTTGCCAAGGCCAGCCCGCCGATCGGGCCTCCGAAGGTGATTAACAAGGTTAACTCTGACCGCAAGGTTGTTTGTCTGACTTTTGACGATGCCGGTAGTCCTGCTCACGTCCGCAAACTGATGGATGTCTTGGATCAACACGATGTTAAGGCGACTTTTTTTGTGCTCGGTACTTTTGCAGCCAACAAACCTGAGATTATGCGGGAAATGTTAGAAAAAGGTCATGAGGTTGCTAACCATAGCTATAACCACAAAAATTACGCTAAGATGTCAGCAACGGATATCGCCAAGGATATGAAATTAGCAGATGACGCCTTCAAAAGGGCAACCGGGCAATCTTTTGTTCCCTATCTGAGGCCGCCCTATGGTGCTTACAATCAAAATACTTTGACGGCGATGCGCCAAATGGGTTATTCACGTTTGGTGATGTGGTCAGTCGACACACTTGACTGGAAAGTAAAAACTCCAGGAGAGATGATGGGGCATGTCAAGGGCCAGACAGGTGAGGGTGGGATTATTTTGATGCACCTTCTCGACAACAAGCCGACCTTAAACGCGTTGCCGGGGATGATTACCTGGCTTAAGCAAAATGGGTATGAAATTGTCACATTAACGGAAATGATTGCGCTGGAAAACAGTTAAAGAGTAGGCCACGTCATTGCTGCAGGAGGGAGATTATTCCCCATTAAGTGGCCGCACTTACCATATATCTTGAATTACTTTTATCAACCCGCACTTTTTTGCCATATAGCAGGCTCAAGTGGAGATCCGAAAGCATTTCTTCAGCAGAGCCTTTGCCAAAGACGAGGCCATCTTTTAAAAAGATGGCTTTTGTTATTTCCGGGATGATTTCTTCGGGGCGATGTGTGATGTAGACCAAGGCGAGCTTGGGCTCCCTTTGCAGATGCCCCTGAAGAAGGTCGAGCAATTGCTCTCGTTGAACATAGTCAAGCCCGGAGCACGGTTCGTCGAGGATCAGGACCTTTGGCATAAGAGCTAAAGCTCGCGCTAGAGCAACGCGCTGGCGTTCTCCTTGTGAAAGAGTCTGATAGTGCTGGTCGCGCAATTGCTGCAAACCAAAAGTCCTTAGCAAGTTTTCGACGCGGGATGTTTGTTCGGAAGAAAGCGTATCCGCAAGGCCGATCTGAGCAAAGCAACCTCCGGCAACCAGCTCAAATGTAGAGGCATCCCACGGGAACATGTCGGAGAGCGAACAGCTGGTATAACTTATTTTCTGACGTAATTCACGGATGTCGCGGACTTCGTCAGCGGCGAACAGGTTGATCCGGCCCTCCATTGGCCACAGATAACCGGTAAGGAGCTGCATCAGAGTTGTTTTTCCGGAGCCGTTGAGCCCCATCAAAGTCCAGCGCTCGCCCTCTTTTATTTCCCAATTAACAAAACGTAAGAGCCAGCGCTCGTTGCGTCTGATGCCCGCTTGTTCGATGTTGATTAATGTTTCTGGCATGCCATCCTCCTGTATCAGTAGAGTTTAGATTGCTGCTCGGCGTTAAGGTGTTGGCAGCACCTTCATTATCCACTATCACAGCCACAAATTCAATTCGCCGTGGGTTGTGTCACGATCAACACTAAAACGCTACTGATTTTTTAATGCATATCGATTGCAAGGAAATATCTGCTATAATGCGTTTATAAGGTTTTTGCAACTGTGGGATAATTTCTTTGCAGCGGAGGTGTGTCAGGTGCATCCCTTGGAATTGGTGGCTTGGGTTGGCAAGTATTTGCTGGTATTTTTAATATTTCTATTTATTTTGCGGATTGTCCGAATGGTGTATTTGGATTTATCGGCGATGCGCAGCGGCTATTTGACTGGTATTCCTCGTCTGGTGCCAAGGCGGGAAAAGGATGTCGAGCAATACGCGCTGGCCTTTTCTTACCCCATCGATAAGCGTGAAATGGTTTTCGGGCGAGGCCTCGGCGCGGATATTAGAGTGAGAGATCCATTTGTTTCCAACCATCACGCCCGTTTTTATCTCGACAAAGATGGTTTTTATGTCGAGGATTTGCGGAGTGCAAATGGAATTATTGTTAATGGTGAGCGCGTTAAAAAGCGGACTAAACTGAAGGATGGGGATATTTTGGGCCTCGGGCAGGTTGAGTTTTGCTTTGAAATCCCTGTGGAGAACAGTCGATGATCGCTAAGAGCCCTGTTCATATCCTGGCAGCAACAGCGGCATTGCTCTTTGGCATTGTCTGGGTCGGGATGGAGCCCAGGGACAACAATTTGCTGGTGACAGGCGGTGTGATGATTGCCGTCGTTTATAGCGGAGCGCTTTTGTTGCGGCTCCGTTCCCTCGGTGACCGTTATTTATTCTTAATTGCCGCCATGCTGTCTGTTGTAGGAGTAGCGATGCAGTTTCGCTTGAATCCGGCCTATGGTTTCAAGCAGGCCTTATGGTTTGTGCTTGGCTGCCTGGTTTTTTTTGGGGTTGGCTATTTGTGGAGGATGTTTCCGCAACGATGGGCAGCGGCAGGTTTTTTCTACGCCGGGGCGATTATTTTTTTGATAGTGGTGACCCTCGTCCTTGCCGACGAGCTAAAAGGGTCGCGCAATTGGATTAGTTTTGGTTACTTTAACGTTCAGCCTTCAGAGATGGTTAAGTTTATTTACGTCCTGTTTTTAGCGGCATGGTACACCAATCGTGACAATTTTGCCTTACGGATTCGTGGACGCCATGTCGATCCGATTTGGTTTCTCGTCATCGTTAGCGCCATGACCTTATTGGGAATGGCGCTGCAGCGCGAGCTGGGAACCGGGGCAATAATTTTCTTCACTTTCCTGGCCTTTCAATTCATCGAAAAAAATCCCTGGTGGTTGCGCCTTGGCAGCATGGGAGTTACCTTGGCGGGAGTGGTTGTCGGAGCGCGTTTTGTTCCCCACGTACGCCTGCGGGTGGAGGCATGGCTTGACCCTTGGGCTGATGTGGCAGGAAAGGGGTACCAATTGGCGCAATCGCTTTTTGCAATCGGCGCTGGCGGGTTCTTTGGAACCGGGATTGGTCTCGGACACCCGCATTTTATCCCCGAAGTGCGAACAGACTTCATTTTTTCAGCTATTTGCGAAGAAATGGGGATCTTTGGTGGAGTTGCGGTAGTGATGCTGTATTTCTTATTGGTTTATCGTGGGATGAAGACGGCGCTCGCTTTACATGACCGCTTTAACCGCCTGGTCGC
>CAZWXO010000046.1:0-4985 GCA_964637885.1 uncultured bacterium | reverse complement strand
TCTATTAGGTTGTCAGACCTTGATAATTTTCGGGGGAGTGACGAGGCTGTTACCGCTAACTGGCGTAACGATGCCCTTCGTCAGCTACGGAGGTAGTTCGATGCTGACATGCTTCGCCGCATTAGGCATATTGCAGGCGCTATCGATGGCGGAAAAATAATCTTTCATTGAGGGAGGTGTCGGGGTGGACGAGGAAAAACAGCGTCGCAGAATTCTATTTGTTTTGGCAGCAGTTTCGCTGTTATTCTTGGTTGTGCCGACTTGGTTGACTTGGTTTGAGGTCTTTGGCAAGCAGGCGGTTATCGGCAATTCCTATAACCGGCGCTTAACTCAGGAAAATGCAAGCATCCGGCGCGGGTCGATTTTCGACCGCAATGGCAAAATATTAGCTGAAACCTTGGCAAGTGGTGAACGCAGTTATCCAGAAAAATGGCGTTATAGTCAGGTTATCGGCTATAATTCCAACGAATATGGTAAGACAATGCTGGAAGCGCGCTACAACAATGAACTGGCGGCATTGGGTGACCTGGGACGGATTGTCGGGATGGCCGAGGGCGTTGTGAGGGGGGAAAAGGCCCAGGGACTTGACGTGTACTTGACCCTGCATGATCGCTTGCAGCGATTGGCGCAGGAAGCGCTGGGTAACCGCCATGGGGCGGTCGTCGCCGTCAACCCAAAGACTGGCGAGGTTTACGCTTTAGTTAGCAATCCAGTCTTTAATCCTGAGGCGGAAGCTCTGGCTGCCGGCTGGCAGGATCTGATCGCCAACGATAGCAAACCTTTGTTGCCAAGGGCAATTCAAGGATTGTACGCACCGGGCTCGACATTCAAGGCTGTCGTGGCTGGAGCGGCCATCGATAACGGCTTGGCCGAATTTACTGTCGAGGATCAAGGCAGCGTTGTCATTGATGGGCAGACACTTTCCAATGACGGTCAAAAATCCTACGGCAAGATTGGATTAACTGAGGCGATGACGGTTTCGAGTAACGTTTACTTCGGAAGCCTGGGTATCGAGCTAGGTCAGCAGGGAATGGATAGTATGCTCAGCAAAACTTTGGCTACTGGTTTACAGCCCTTCGATTTAAACGTCGCTAAAGCGGCTTTCGGCGAGGCCAAGGCGATGAATTTGAACGAGCTGGCGGCAACGGCTATCGGACAGGGGAAAACGTTGGTCACTCCTCTGCATATGGCGGTAATCGCTGCCGGTATCGCCAATGGCGGAGTTGAGATGAAGCCTTACATAGTGCGAAAGGTGGCGTCGAAAGAGGGCTTTGTATTGTGGCTGGAAAAACCTGTGCAGCAAAGGCGGATCATGAGCCAAATGGCGGCAGCGCAAGTGACAGCGATGATGCAGAATGTCGTCGATCAGGGCACCGGGATGCGGGCCCAAATACGAAATATCGCAGTGGCCGGGAAGACAGGTACGGCTCAGAACGAGCGCAGCATCGCTGGAGAAGGTGATGCGCATGCTTGGTTTATCGGGTTTGCACCTGCTCAGGATCCGCAAATCGCAGTTGCGGTGCTTTTGGAATACAGTGGTTCATCGGGAGGACGGAGCGCTGCTCCAATCGCCCGGGAAGTGATGGCAGACTGGCTAAAACGGTGAGGAGGGACTAGGATGATTGTTGAAGATTTATACTCGCAGAACGAGCGCGAATTTAAAAAAACAGCCAAGCGTTTCAGCGGGGAAAGTGCACTGGAAACACAGGAAACGCAGGAAACTCGGGGAATGGCCGCCTCCCGCAAGCGAATCTCTCTGTCCGGCAGTTTGTTGATCTTTTTTTTACTTATCGGCAATGCGATGCTTTTTTTTCAATTTGTTAATTTAACTCAAAAATATGCCAATTTGTCCAGCGACTTAGCAACTTTGCAATACGAGACAACTGATTATCGTCAGCTAATAAGTCAAGCAGGTGGAGAAATGGTCCAGGTCAATTTTGACGAGCCTGGGGTGCAGGACTTTCCCTACGGGTTTAAAATTGCTTACAGCGAAGTTGGGCCTGGCGACGGGGGACCTTTAGTTACCGGCAGGGTGATTAACCCTCATTCCGTGAGCTTTACAGAAATAGAATTTCGTCTTACAGTTGATAGCGTTGAAAAGTCATTCCTCGTCGAGGAACTTCCGGCTGGAGCAAGCGCGGCTTTTTCGCTTCAAGCAGGGGACTTGTTGCCAGAGCAGCTGGAAAATGCCTGGGTTGAAGTGCCGAATTTTTATATGCAGTGGCAATAATACTATTTTAGGGAGGAAAGCGGAGATGCAGCGTAAATCTTTATTTATCGGTATTCTTTTGGTCGCAATTTTCATGCTCGGTGGTTGTGGTGGAGCAGAAGAGGAGTCTGGTATCGACTCGGCCGCAGCTGTGGCAAAGTTTGATCAGATGGTGGCGGATGGAGCGCCACTATTGGAGTTGCATGAGTATTTAGTTGAGATGTTGCCGCAGGTCCCCGAGAAAGATGCCGGGGCGATGCTTTCCCGCTATCTTACGGCATTGAATATGGAGGAGACTTATTGGCGGCAAGTTGAGGAGCTTGTGATCGAGGACAACGATTCCATCTTTGAGTTTTATGATTATCTGGAATTCGGCAATGACCTGGACAAAATCAACAATCAAGCTTTACGCAAAATTGTCGCCGAGGCGGTAGTAGTCGGGCTGAAATGGGAAAGCCCGGAAGGGATGCCCTGGACAAAGCCTAACTATACCCAAATAGCAGAGGAATTTGGCAAATATTCCAGCGACGAGGTTGCAGCATTTTTAAAGTTTATGAACAGGCTTACCGATCCTTCGCCGTTTAGTGATGGGGGTTTGGTTATTTCCTGGGATGAACTGGCCAGCATCATTGTCGAAGCTGAAGCCTTTATGACAGAATATGAAGACGAATTATTGCGGGAAAGTGTGGAAGAGTACTACGACTGGTATGTGTTGAATTATTTCATCGGAATGGATAATTCGCCAGTCTTTACTTACGACACAGGTGAGATCATTCCTGAAGTCAAGGCAAGCTATGAGACGACCATGCGTCTGTATCCCGATTCTGCCTTTGGAAAGAATATACAAAAATATTTTGCGCATTTACAGGCGAATTCTTTCCGGGAACCAGAAGATAACTTTGATTGGCTACGCGAGAATGGTTTGGTCACCTCTTACGATTAATCGGCAAATCGATGACAACTGATTTGCCAAAGTGCCCCTCATTGCGGTAAAATATTCTGCGTAGCTTTCGACGAAAGGGGGATTATTAATGTCAACTAAGCATATTAAGACGCTGGCGACGGGGGGAATCCGTCACGATGGAGGTTGCGGAGAGTGCCAAACATCTTGCCAATCAGCGTGTAAAACTTCTTGCACTGTCGGGAACCAGGCTTGCACCTCGACCACACGGGAAACAAAGGTTAAAACGGGACCCCAGACTAGCAACTAACTTTCAGCATCCGTCTCCAAAGTTATACGGAGACGGATGCTACCTACAGCAGTGGAAGAATTGGAGGATGTTTTTTGCAGCAGAATATTTTTAACGATGGGGGCATTCACTCCTTAGCGGATCGCTTAGGTAAGGATGCCCATTTTTTTAAGGTTTTTGAAGAGAATGTTTTGTATGATGTCGAAAGTGGATCAATTCACATCGTCGATGATTTGACGCGACGCGTTTTAGAACAGGGCACCTTTGATTTAGCTGTCCTAACTAAAGAGCTGGATCGAATATCTCGGGAAGAAATTGCCACGGTTATTGATGAATTAGAGATGCTGATCGAGCAAGGCACTTTGCTTGCTTCCCACCAAAAGCCTCAGGAACTGTGTGGTTCGGCGGGGGAGGTTAAAGCACTTTGTCTCAACGTGGCGCACGCTTGCAACATGCGATGTGGTTATTGCTTTGCTTGCGATGGGACTTACGGAAAAGCAGCTGCGATTATGTCGCCGGCGGTGGCCTGCGCGGCGATTGATTTTTTATTTGACGCTAGTAATGGCAGGCGCCACTTGGAAGTAGATTTTTTTGGTGGCGAACCATTGCTGGCGTTGGACACGGTCAAGCAAGCGGTGGAGTATGGCAAGGCGAGGGCGAAATTTACGATGACGACGAACGCCCTCGCACTGGACGCGGAGACGACAGCTTATTTAAACCGCGAGGAAATGAGCACTGTGCTCAGTCTGGATGGGCGTGAAGCGACTAATGACCGGATGCGGCGTACCGCGACTGGTGAGGGGACTTATCAGATCATCGCTCCTAAGCTGCTAGCATTTGTCGAGAGCCGCGCTGGCCGTGAATATTATGTGCGGGGCACATATACGCGGGAAAATTTAGATTTTGCCAGCGATGTGATGCATCTTGTCGAGATGGGATTTACTGATGTCTCTGTGGAGCCGGCTGTCAACTTTGCTAATCAGGCGTGGGGGATCAAGTGTTCGGATTTGGATATCTTACGCCAGGAATATCGACGGCTGGCAAACTATTGCCTAGAGAAGAGACGCCAGGGCGAGATGATTAATTTTTTTCATTTTAATATCAGCGTCGCAGATGGCCCTTGCGCCGCTAAGCGGGCCTCCGGATGCGGCGCGGGAAGTCAGTATTTAGCGGTTGACCCCGATGGCAACATTTGGCCGTGCCATCAGTTTGTCGGGCAGAATGGTTTTGCTCTCGGGAACGTGTATCAGGGGGTCGCCGGTGACGAAGTCAGGGCTTTGTTTCAGCGGGCTTCACTCGTTAACAAAAGCAAGTGCCAGGAATGCTGGGCCCGTTACCATTGCGGCGGCGGATGTCACGCCAATGCATGGGGCGAAAGCAAGGATTTGATGCAACCTCATGCAGTCGGTTGTGAGTTGATGCGGATGCGCCTGGAGTGTGCTTTGGCCCTCAAAGTAAAGGAAATGCTATCAGACTCACAGGTCGGTTAACTTTTAATCATAGTTTGTTTCTGCTATACTTTGGCTGTTAACCTGAGTTTTACAGTTCAAAGTTTGCAAAAAGCCGCTAGACCTTTATAAAATAAA
>CAZWXO010000045.1:13223-16618 GCA_964637885.1 uncultured bacterium | reverse complement strand
TCCCCCAGGTTGCCGAGGGGAGTGGGGACGAGAGTCAGAGTGCCGGGGAGGGTTGATGTTGTCATCGCAAAACCTTTCATTTAACATTTAACAGTTAACAGTTAATAATTAATGTGCAAAAATTTCATTTTTGAAACATCTTATAGCTGAGTGTCTTTATAAACTGTAAAAATATAATTTTGCTTCCATTTCAACAACTAAAAGCAAGAACGATTTTTCGCATATAGTCACAGAGGGGGATTAATTCAAATTATGCGGAACCTTGCATGGCAAGGCTCCGCCAAGATATAGCCTTTCTTTTCTCTGTGCCTTTGTGTCTCTGTAAGAAATAAAACCCCGCTTTTTAATTTTACAGCAAAATCAATAGTAAAAATGTAATTTTTACTTCGACAATTTTTAATTATTACTTGTTACTTGTTAACTGTTACTTGTTACTTGTTCTGTTCGCGCCCTAAATCTTCCATAGTATTCCAACGCCGCCGCGGTATAGCTTCCGTCAGCTTCGTGGAGTAGCAGTGGGGGCAATACCTGCGCTCCAGGCTTGCTTCCCCTGACGCCTTCAAGCAGGCACAGGCTGGCCATTTGGCCGGACCGGGGATAGACGAGCTGGAGGCGCTTGAGGTGGCACTGATTTTTTTCCAGCAGATAACAGGCCTCACCCAGGCGAGCCGGCGGAAGACACATCGCCAGACGACCTCGATAGGATAAAAGCCGATACGCTCCGACAATTGTAGCCGCTAAATCAGCCGACGTCTCGTGACGGGCGCCGGCGCGCTCCGGCGAAGCGGCCAGCTGTTGTCCGGCCGGATCATAATAAGGCGGATTGCAGACGACAAGGCCAAAGCGCCCTGCAGGCAGCTGGGGCAGCGGCTGGCAATAATCTCCCTGAACAATCTGATAGCTGGCGGCACAGCCGGAAAGGCGGGCAGATTCCCGGGCCAAAGTGCAGGCCTCGGGGAGGATGTCCACTCCGACCACCAGCGCCGGCCGATCCTGGCGGGCTAACAGCAAAATCCCCAAGGGACCGTTGCCGCAACCTAGATCGGCGACCAGCTTCCCTCGGGGTATCTTGGCAAAAGCAGCTAATAAGACGGCATCGGTCGTGACGCTGTGGAGGCGGGGGGATTGAACCAGCCAAAGCCCCTCCGCCACTAAGCGAATCTGCCGGATATCATTCATTGTCAACTTGGGCCGGCTGCTGCGGGGCAGGCTTGTCCAGAGGAGTCGGCTTATCTATCGGGGCCGTTTTGGCCATCGGCGACGGCGACGGCCTGCCCTGGGGAGCTGGCCCCGGCTTACCCGGCAATGCGGGGGCCGGCTTGCCCTCGCCAGTCACCTTTTCTTCCGGCGCCTTTTCCCGAATCGGCTTGGTGCTCCGCTTTTTTCGGCTGTCAAAGAGCATCGGCAGCATCGCAATCGTCGCCAAGGGTAGCTCAAAATAGTCCTTGACGTCTTCATTGCGCTCAACCATCGCTACCTGGCGAACGACGTTCACATTGGTTATCCGCGCTTGGCTACCGTCTTCCAGTTCGACAACGCTGCCTACTCCCGGGGCCTCAGCCTTTAGCGAGATATAGGTGTCGTTTTCGTACTTCAGGCAACACATCAACCGGCCACAGATGCCGGATATTTTGGCTGGATTCAGGGACAGCGACTGCTCTTTGGCCATCTTGATCGAGACTGGGGCAAATTCTCCCAAAAAGGTGGAGCAGCACAAGGGCCGGCCGCAGCAGCCGTAGCCACCCAACATCTTGGCCTCGTCCCGGACGCCGATTTGCCGCAGCTCAATCCGGGTGCGGAATTGGGATGCCAAATCCCGCACCAGCTCCCGAAAATCGATTCGCCCGTCGGCGGTAAAGTAGAAAACGATTTTTGAAGCATCAAAGGTTATTTCCACCCCGACCAGCTTCATCGGTAAATTATGCTTTAAGATTTTTTCTTCGGCGATCAGCCGGGCGGATTCTTCTTTCTCCCGGGAGGCCTGCTCTTTGGCCTCGTCATCCTTGGTCGCCATTCGCAGAACTTTTTTCAGCGGCATGACAAGGCTTTCCTCTGCTACAGCCTGGACGGGGGCAATCACCTCGCCATATTCCAGGCCCCTGGCTGTCTCCACGATGACGTGGCTAGCCATGACGGGAGTAAATTTTCCCGGGTCGAACCAATACATTTTTCCTGCCGCCCGAAAGCGTATTCCAACAACCTTTGGCATTTATATATCTCCTCTTTCTTCAATTCACAACTTCTTCAATTCACATAGAGAGAAACTTAATTCAGCTACGTAGTTAGCTGAATCTTAGTTGAACTAATCCAGAGCCCCTACAGTATTGATATTTGCATATAATGCCAATATCTTAAGACTGTCGGGCTTCGGAAAACAATTAGGGTTTTAGGGAACGAATTAGATATTAAGTCTTAAGAATTGGCGAAACTTACCTTGGTAAATAAAAGCGCATGGTGCGTGTCCTTTGGGTTGACTTATGATTGCTAGCCGCTACGTTGGGCCAATTCCCGCAGCTCCAGGCCCAAACGGGATATCTCCAGCTTGTAGTTCGCGTTGCGTTTCAGGCGATCGTTGCTGATGGCGACCTGGCGAATCCCCCGGGCCAGGTACCCCGGGTGCCAACGATAGGCTTCTCCCTGAAGTCGGGGGAGAAGATCGCCATTGCGCAGTATCGCCGGATTTGCCCCGAGGCGCATCGCGAGCAGGTCGTGCATCCAAGTCAGCATCGCGCGATATAGAACTTCGGATTGGTCTTTGACAGCGGCTGCTTCTTTCTCAAAACGGGTCAAGAGCCATTCTTCGCTCTGCACCAGCCCGAGGAGGCGGATAGCGACATCTCGAGTCCGCAGGTATTCCGTGGATCCGCTGGAGATCTCCCGCGCTAAAACGAGGTCGCCGCCACTAAGGGTGGCGATAATCTCCGGCTCCTTGGCCCCTTCGCGCTTCAGGATTACCTCGACTTCTTTCCGCGTGTACGGGAAGAAAGGCACCTGACGACAACGGGAAATGACGGTGGGCAAGACTGCCTGCAAGAGGGTCGCCACAAGAATAAAACGAACTTGCGGCCAAGGTTCCTCGAGACTCTTGAGCATCGCATTCTGCCCCACCGCCTGCATCTGCTGTAAATCCTGTACGACAAAAATCTTGAGTCCAGCAGCCTCAACGGGAGCAATATTCGTCTCCACGATCATTTGCCGCACCTGCTCGATGCGCAGATAATTATTCTGCGGCTGAATCACGTGCAAATCCAAATAATTGCCACCAGTAATCCGGCGGCAGGAATCGCACTGACCGCATGACAGCCCCTCCGGGGTCGGATCGTAGCAGGAATGGGTCAAGCCGTAATCAACGCCCAGCTCCACCCCGCGCCTGATGATGTCGGCCTTGCTCATGC
>CAZWXO010000045.1:0-13213 GCA_964637885.1 uncultured bacterium | reverse complement strand
CAGCGGCTCCCTATTTGAGCACACCATCGCCTTGGCCAGCTCTATCGAGGCCTCCATGGCACCTGAGCCCGGAAGTCCAGTCAGGAGCCAGGCATGGGGCGGCCGCGTTTTGGTGACGCCGTCCCGCATTATTTTCTTAGCTATTTCCTGCCCGTCAATCCGGGGGAATGTCTTGTCCATGGCCACTTCCTTCGCACCGGTGGGCAAGCAGTCTGGCGGCTGATGCCAGTCAACTGCCAATTATCAATTAATAAGTAACAATTAACAATAGATGTATAAATCATTGGCATGATTTCTGATTTATAGCATAGCCAAGGCCCCGCATCCAATCCAATCCTTCAAATTTCAGCAGATTATCGGATGCCCTCGCTGTTACATATTTAAATCGATCAGGAGGCCGCGAATCTTATCAATCCGCCCCAGAATCGAAAGGCGGTCTTTTTCCTCGGCCATGACCATCGCCGCTAGCTCTTCGAGATGTTCGTCCACCACCGAAACAATCGACATCTGCTTGACGCGGCCGCGGTTATCCCGGATATTTTTATCGTTGATGCTATAGGCGCCATTGATGACATGGTGCAGAAAACGCCGCACCTGCTCCTGATAGCGCTGCAGCGAAATCAAATCGACTTTGCGCTTAAGCTCCGAAGAAGCGGATTCCACCTCTTGCCACAGCTGGCTCGTCCGCTGTTTTTGCTGCTCCTGGTGAAGTGAAGCATCAAAAGCTGAAGGTGACGCCTTGACCTGCTGGGACCGACGCGCATCAAAATTCGCGGCGGGTGCCCCGGAAATGGTGGGTTTCTTTTCAACTTTAATCTCAAACACCCCACTTCTTCAATTCACAACTTCGTCAATGCACAACTTCTTCAATGCACAATTCACAATTCACAGTTCACAATTAGGAACGAAATAATAGACACCAAGAACGAAAGATTAGGAACGAAAAAATAGACACCAAGGACGAAAAAATTGGAACGAGAAACGATAAATTAAGACCAAAATAATAGGCACGAGGAACGGAAGATTTAGCACTAGAAATTAGGAACGAAATAATTGACAACAGAAATTAGGAACGAGAGACAATTACGGGTGACGGGTTAAAAATTAAGAATTACCAGTTGATTCCACTGCACCAACTAGAAAAAAACGTTTTTTCTCGCAGAGATCACAGAGCTCGCCAAGCAAAGGAATTACACATTAGATTGAACCATTGTCCCCCAATGATTTAACTCATCCGGTTCTGTTATTCTCTGCGCTCTCTGCGGGCTCTGCGTGATAATATGGCTTCTTGTCCCCGTCTTGTGAGTTGTTGCACTTAAATTGTAAACTTACAGTTAATAATTATAGAACAAACTCGTTTTGATTAATTGAGAATTACGCAGTAATTTTCCGCAATTATTCATCTTTAATTGTTAAATGTTTATTCTCCGTTCCCAACTCGGCATTGTGTGCGGTCAAGCCTTGCTTTCCTCGTGAAGCAAGCTTTTCCTCGACACGCTGGCGAATCTGCCCCGCGACCTCCTCAGCCGGCAAGGCGGCATCGATCAAATGAATTCTTTCCGGAAATTCCGTCGCCAGCGCCAAGAAGCCTTCCCGAACAAGGCGATGAAAACTGCTCGCCTCTTGCTCAAGGCGATCAAGTCCGGCCTCCCCTCGACTGTCGGCAACCCGGGCCAGGCCAGCTGTCGGGTCGATATCGAGGAGAAAAGTAAGATCGGGGATAAAGCCGTCGACAGCGTCTTCGTTAATTCCGCGGACCAATGCTTCCGGCAACCCGCGCCCAAAAGACTGATACGCCAGACTCGAATCGAGAAAGCGGTCACACAGAATAATTTTGCCTTGGGTCAAAGCCGGTCGAATGACCTCCTGGACGTGCTGCGCCCGAGAAGCGGCGTAAAGCAAAGCTTCGGCGACAGGGCACATTCCCTGATAGGCCGGGTCGAGCAGCAACTGGCGGATGCCATCGGCAAGGGGCGTTCCCCCCGGTTCACGCGTGCACAATGTCGCAAAACCGCGACCGCACAAATAATCCGATAAAATGGCCTGCTGGGTGGATTTTCCGCCTCCGTCCGGCCCTTCAAAAGTGACGAACAACCCCGCTACTGGCATCCCTTCGCCCCCATTTCCCATGATAAGATAATCGATGTTTCATTATACCAAATCTATAGAAATAAAGAAAATCGGCCTCCTTGAAATCAAGAAAGCCGTTAGCTCTATTAGGGCAATTAAAAATTGATTCCACTACAACAACTGGAAGAAAGCACTATTTTTCGCACAGAGTCACAGGGTTCACAGAGGGGGAATAAATCCATATTATGTTTCTTTTCTCTGTGTCTTTGCGTCTCTGTGAGAAACAAAACCCCGCTATAATCAATCGAGAATTACGCAGTAATTTTCCACAATTATTAATCGTTAATTGTAAATTGTTAATTGTTAACCGAACCTCTCCGTCCTAATTGTTAATTGATGAAGTTGTGCATTCCAATCCAAAACCACGCTAACCTGTCCCAATTTAGTCGACAGGGAAACGCAAGGTAATTTCCGCTCCCCCGCCCGGGCCGTTGCCGATACTAGCCTGGCCGCCGATTTGCTCGAGCAGGTTCGCGATCAAGGCATGACCGACTCCCGGACTGCCTTCCGGTAAATAGCCGGCGGCAAGGCCGACCCCGCTATCCGAAATCTGCAAAATCGCGCTTCCGTTTTCCCGCCACAGCTTCACTGTGATGACGCCCTCGGCCCCCGGAGCGAAAGCGTATTTCACGGCATTGACAATCGCCTCGTTCAGCGCCAGCCCCAAGGGAACGGCTTTTTTACTACTATAAGGTAGTTTCATAACCTCTAGCTGTAGGCGGACGGCCCCCTCCTGCAGCTGGTATATCTCAAGGAGCCGCTGCGAGAAATCTTCCACATAGGCCCCGAGATCGATGGTATCGAGATCCCCCGAGTTGTACAAACTTTCGTAAATCTTGGACATCGACTGAATCCGCGCCTGGGCGTCCCGGCAGGTTTGGCGATGCCCAGGGTCTGGAATTTTATCCATCCCCAAGTCAATCAGATTGATGATTAGATTCAGGTTATTCTTGATCCGATGCCGTAGCTCATACAGCAAGGTTTCGTTTTCTTTGGCTTGCCGCTGTAGCATCGCTTCGTGCTCCCTTTGCGCTGAGATGTCGCTGGTTGTCCCGAGAATCTCCCGGACGCTGCCATCCTCGTCCCGGCGAAAGACTGTGTCGCTACTGCGTAGCAGCCGCCAGTCGCCACTGGCGTGACGCATCCGGTATTCGCAGACAAGGACGGCTTGGTCCGCCGCCACCGCCATTCGCTGATGATGGGCTCTAACTAGCTCCATGTCGTCTGGATGCAAAACCTTGGCAAAGAGCTCGGTCCCCATCGTGCGGATTTCCTCGGCGGTGTGGCCGAGAAAGCTAAGAATTTCCTTATTGCAATAGGTGTTTTTCCCTTCTTTGATATCGTAGATATAAATCAGATTCGGCGTCGTCTCGAGGATGCGGTCGATGAAATGCTCCCGCTTGGCGGTAGTCGCATCAAAGGTGTGCTGCTGACTGGTCCGGGAAAAAACCGTCACAAAGTAACCCGGCTCCGGGGAATACACATTGACAGCGAACCATTCCTGTAGCGCCTCGACAAATATTTCGAAAGATTCGGGGGCTCCCCCCAAGGCGACCCGGGCATACCGGGCCAAAAGCTCCGGATCACTGGCGTTGATTCCGGGAACTATCTCGGAAATACGCCGCCCCTCGACATTTTCCAGCCCCGACAGCCTAGCAAAGGCCGGGTTGACTTTAATATATTCATAGTCCTGGGGCCGCCCCGACTCATCTAGCACGAGTCGGTGATAAGCAAAGCCATCCCGCATGTTATCAAAGAGAGTCCGATAGCGTTCCTCGCTAAGCTGCAAAGCCTTTTCCCGATTGAAAAGTTCATCGTTTAAACTGGTCAACTCTTCGTTGGTGGCGGACATCTCTTCGTAGGCCGCTTCCAGCTCCATACTTTTCTCCCAGATGACTTGCTTGGCTTCGTATAGCTTAAAAGCCATTCCGATCGAAGCCAGGAGCACAGTTATTCCGGCACTTTTGGTCACATATCCATAGGAGGTGATGCCCTCGGTTTTCTCCACCACCTCCGGCTCGGTGTGAGAGGATAGAAAGATAAGCGGCAAATCATAGGACTTGAGTATCTCCTGGGCGGCCTCAGTCCCATCAAGCCCATCGCCTAAATCGATATCCATCAACACCAGATCTATCTTGCCACCGCTATCCCGGCAGATTTCCACCGCCCGCTGCCCGCTGCCGGCGACTGTTACCTGGTAGCCGGACCGCTCCAGCATTTTCTTTTCCCCTAGGGCGATAATCGCCTCGTCTTCGACTAAAAGCAGTCTTTGTGTATTTTTTTCCTGAACATGTTCCATCCCTAGAACACCTCTTTCAAAAACCTTTGGCCGCACGTCCGGCGAATTGCTCGAGCCGTGCGAACCCGGCAATGCTCCGCTAATCGCAGTGGCGCCGTCTCTTAAGGCCCTACGGCCAATTGACCAGAGATTGCGACAAAGCTGACGGACATCGATAAATCCGATACCCATATAATTTACCATCCGTGCCCATTATTCCTGTGATATTTTTAGGCTATTTTTTGCTAGGCCTATTGGTCTATAATACTTTTGGCAGGACATTTAATGGCTAACGTCGAATAAAATATGGATAGTTGACAGTTGTAGATTTGTGAAAGCGAGGTAGTGACATGCTCGACTCATTTTATCGGAACATCCTGCAAAAATCCCCGCTGGGCTACGCCTATCACCGGGTCTTGCGGGACAAATCCGGCGCGCCCCTGGACTACGAGTTTCTGGAAATAAATCCGGCCTTTGAAAAGCTGACTGGCCTGGCGGCGGGGCAGATTGTCGGGCAAGCCGCCGCTCAGGTGATTCCCGGCTTGCGGGACGACTTTGACTGGGTCGCTTTTTACGGCGAGATCGCTGCCCATCCCGGGGAAGAACGAGAAATCGAGCAATACTCGGCGCCCCTGAAGCGCTGGTATAAAGTGTATGTCTGCGTTCCCGAGCGGGATTTTTTTATCACCCTTTTCAGCGATATCACCAGGGAAAAACGGCACATTGAAGAGCTAAAAATTAGCCAGGAACGCTACGCTTTAGCGGTCAGAGGCAGCAATGACGGGATTTGGGACTGGGATCTACTCGACAACAGTCAGTATCTCTCCCCCCGCTGGAAAGCGATGCTGGGCTTTGCCGAGGACGAGCTGGCTAACAACTACGAAGAGGCCTTTAAGGCGCGACTGCACCCGGACGACGTGGCGCGGGTCCAGGAGATGACCCGGGCGCATTTTACCGGCGAAACGCCTGTCTATCAGCTGGAATTCCGCCTGCGGCACAAGGACGGCCATTACGTCTGGATTCTCAGTCGGGGCCTGTTGCTGCGGGACGAAGCGGGGGTGCCTTACCGGATGGCCGGCTCCCATACCGATATCAGCCTCGTCAAGGAAAACGAAACCCGCCTCATCGAGGCCCGGGACGCCGCCGAGGCTGCCAACCGCGCCAAAAGCAGCTTTCTCGCCAATATGAGCCACGAAATCCGCACCCCCTTAAACGGAATCGCCGGCTTCGTCCAGCTGCTGGCCGACACGCAGCTGGACGCCGAACAAGAGGAATTTATCCATAACATTCGCGTCTCCAGCGACACCTTGCTGACCGTCATCAACGATATCCTGGATATTTCAAAAATAGAAGCGGGTAAACTCGAACTCGAGGAGACCGCCTTTGACCTCGGGGAATCCGTCGAGGCGGCTACTATCCCCTTCAATGTCCAGGCCAAGGCCAAGGGCGTTCAGCTCAATCTGAGCATCGACCCCGGGATTCCCCGTTATGTTACCGGCGACCCGACCCGGCTGCGCCAGGTTCTGATCAATTTGCTCAGTAACGCCCTTAAATTCACCCCTCAGGGGCAGATTACCGTCAGCGTCGACAAGCAAGGGGAAACAGCTGGCGGCCCCGTCATCCTCTTCAAGGTTTCCGACACCGGTATCGGGATGAAAGAAGACATCATCGAGGAGATTTTTTCGCCCTTTGCCCAGGCCGACACCTCCACGACCCGGCATTTTGGCGGCACGGGGCTGGGGTTACCGATCTGCCGCAGCATCGTCCACCTTATGGGCGGCAGCATTTCCGTCAAGAGCCGGTTAGGCCAGGGCAGTGTTTTTAGCTTCGCCTTAGAGCTAGCGGCCGCCCCGGACAATGCCGCCGAACCCGCTGCGGATTTTAGCAACCTCCAAGGAAAGGCGATTCTCCTCGTCGACGACGACCAGCAAAGCCGGGAAATCCTCCGCCTCTATCTCCAGGAAGCAGGGGCGATAGTCGAGGAAACCATCAGCGGTGCCCAAGCTTTGCAGGTTTTGATGCAAAAGCAGCAGCGCCGCTTTGACGGGATTATCCTCGAGCAGCAGATGCCGGAAATGAGCGGAATCGATCTGGCCGCGGCTTTGCGCGCAATCTCGACGACGGCCTTTTTGCCGCTGATCATGCTCACCTCCGTCCCGGGGGAACTGCCAAGAGAGGTCCAATCCCAGCTGCACTTTGCCGGCTACCTGACCAAACCCTTCCGGCGGCGGGAGCTGCTGACGTGCCTCAGCCAGGCCCTCGGGGGCAATAGCACGAAACGCAAAGACGAAGGTCTAATTCACCAAGCACCCGGCACAATTAACGTTGGCACAGACCCGTTGGGGACCGACGGCGCTCCAGCAGCCCAGCGCGAGTTGGCGATTCTCCTCGTCGACGATAACGACATCAATCTAAAACTTCTCAGCAAGCTCCTCTTGATGCGCGGCTTTACCCCCGCAGTAGCGCGCAATGGCCAGGAGGCTATCGATAGCTGCCGGGGGACGGATTACGACATCGTCTTTATGGACTGCCAGATGCCTGGCGTCGACGGCTATAGCGCCACTCGGAGGATTCGCCAGGACGAATCCTCCCGCGGTCATCATGCTCTGATCATCGCTCTAACCGCCCATGCAATGAAGGGGGATGCGGAAAAATGCTACGCCGCCGGGATGGATGAATACCTGCCCAAGCCGGTTGAAATCGAAAAAGCTATCGCTCTCATCGACCGGCATTTCCCCGGAGGAAAGGCCCCGATCCAAGAGACGAAAGAAATTGTTGAGCCGGAACCAGCCACTGCCGGAATGGCTACTGCCGCAACAGACGATCTCGCAAGAGACGCTGACAAGAAGGACCTGCCTAAGGAGGACGTGCCCAAGCCAGAAGCTCCCGAAAAGAGCGCTGCCGAAGCGGCTTCGGCGACGTTGCCGACTTATCAGCAAGCCGTCGACAACCTGGCTGCCTTTGCCGGCTTTACTCCGGCCGAGGCCGATGAAATTTTGGGAGAGGCGATCCCCCTCCTCAAGGAGCGACTCGATGTCATCTTGGCAGCGGTCCGAGGTGAGGAGGCTGCTGATGTGCGTCACCTTTTGCACCAGCTCAAAGGAACAGCGGGGACGATCAAGCTCAACGAGGTGACAAATTTAATGCGTCAGGCCGAACAGCACTTTAGTCAAGGCCAGAGCGAGGAGGTCCTGCGGTTAACCTGCGAAGCCCGCGCCTGCCTCGAACAGCTGTCTCCGTCGGCGCAATAATCGACGGGTGCGAACAATCGTGCCTCTTTCCGGTTGTTTTGTTGTTTTTTGTAGAAGCAAAATTTAAAAATGCTTGTGCTACGCACAAACCTGACGGCCCGAGAGCAATCTCGGGCCCTTTTGCTGAATTAACGAGATTTTAAGCGTTATTTGTCGATATCCTACGATTGAGTGAGTTTTTCTCGGGAAGTATTGCAAAGACCGTGCCAAATCACTGTTTGTTACAAAATTCACAATATGACAAAACCCCCTCCCATCCCCTATACTATACATACACGGTACTAAGGAGGGCGAAGGATTTCAGTCAGTTTACATAAGGTTGTTAGAGAACTCCAAAAGGCATTAGATTGTTAAATTTAAAACAAAGAAGAGGAGCTCAATATCATGCAAAAAACTTTCAACCGCTTATTCACCTCGGTCAGCACATTTAATGACGAATCCAGCTATGCCTACCGCAGGATGCAAGCCATCTTTAACCGCTAAAAGGTCTCGGTAAATCTGCCACAGGGAAAGGACGGGGAAAGCCTTCATCGTTTTTAGCTAGCGTAGCCATATGAGCCGCCGACAAGCATAAATGCAACAAAAATATCATTAAAGAGGAGACTTATCATGACTGCAATCCGTAACAAGGTTAACACTGTCGTCCGGAGCTTAAAGAATTTTCAAGACGATTACAACTACCTTTACAGCCGCTTCACCACCATCGTTAAATCCTAAGCGGCACGAGAGATTAAATTAAAAAATTGCGCCAAATCGGCTAATATAAGGAGAAATATATCATGACTACAATTAAAAAATCATTCAATCGCTTTTTTACTGACGTATGGAACGTCGAGGAAAAATGTAACGATCACGCCCGCCAGTGGATGGAAGCCTACCAGACCGACAAGGAAAGAATGTTTCGCTACACTCGCTAAGCGGGAGAAGCAGGGAGACTTCATCCAGGGTAGAGGTTTGCCAGGTTAGTTAATCGACAAATAATCAAACTAAAGGAGAGAGCCAGCGCTCTCTCCTTTTTTGTTTACCCGGCCAAAGCCTGCGCTTGCCGCAACAGCTAAAAATGGAATTAACGATAATTGGTGAACTGCAGATCGACCCCGTAGTCTTTTTCCTTGAGCAGCTGTATCACCTCTTGCAGATCGTCTTTGTCCCGGCCGGTAATGCGGAGCTTTTCCTCCATTATCTGCGCCTGGACCTTGATTTTGCTCTGCTTGATATCGTTGATGACGGACTTGGCCTTTTCTTTGTCAATCCCGCGGATGACCTTGATCATCTGCTTAACCCCTTTACCGCTGGGCTCGATCTTGCCCAGCTCCAGAGACTTCAGCGAAATCCCTCGCTTGACAGCCTTGTTTTGCAGGATATCCACGACGCTGGTCATCTGGAAATCATTGTCCGCCAGCAGTTTGATTTCCTCCCCGGAAAGCTCCACCTCGATCTTGCTTCCCTTAAAATCGTAGCGCTGGCCAATCTCCTTTTTCGTCTGATTAACCGCGTTGTCAACTTCCTGCAAATCCACCTCGGAAACCACATCAAAGGAACAGTCTTTTGCCATTTCATTCACTCCTTTCGCCTTTAAATCTATCATTAATCAGGAAATTTATCAAATGGCAGAACCAGACATGGGGACGGTTCTTCTGTCGCACTTTGCGGCACAGACGAAGAAACAGCTCGAGACCACTGGAAAAGTCCGAGGTGAACACGGGGACGGTTATTATAAAATCAAAGAATTATGCTAATAATTCTTACCAAAATTGTGAATTGTGAATTGTGAATTGTGCATTGCTAACTGGACTCAGTTGTAGGGAAAGATGGCGGGCTTGCCTTTCCGGCGATTCCGCGCCGCCGTATTTACCGCCTTTTCCCCGGCAATTGCCCCCAAATCGACCGTAATCGGCTTTTGCCGGAATTCCCCGCCTCAGGTTACTCTAACGACAGCGGAACCACAGGAAAGGAGGAACTCACATGCCAGTAGTATCCACAGCATACCCGTCCCGAGTCCAGATCAAAGTTCAAAAGGGAGTCACCGCAGAAGGTCGGGCAGTCATCGGCTCTTTCAGCTTTAGCTGCATCAAATACGACGCTGCCGACGCCGACGTCTACGACTTCGCCGAAGCAATCAGCGGGCTGCAAAGCCGCCCTGTCATCAGTATCGGCCGCATCGATTCCGAAGGCCTGACAAAGACCCTGTAAGCACCGGCCCCGAGGCTGGTCGACCCAAAGAGGCGGAGGCGGCAAATCGCCTCCGCCTCGCTTTATTAACTAAGGAGGTTAAGATGTTCGATCTTAAAGAAATCAACAACATTAAACTGACCCCGCATTTCCGTTTATCCGAATTCGCATGCCGCTGTTGCCATCACGTCTGCATTGACGGCCGGGTTCCGATTCTCCTGGAGGGCCTCAGGGCAATGGTGGGGAAGCCGATTTTTATCAATAGCGCTTACCGCTGCCCCAGTCACAACAAGGCCGTCGGTGGCGCCAAGGCCAGCAAACACATGGACGGCACGGCCATCGACATCCGCTGCCAAGGGATGCAGCCGGAAGAGTTGGCACGCTTTGCCCGCAAGATCGGGTTTTACGGGATCGGCATTTACCCGGGCTTTATCCACGCCGACCTGGGGCCGGTTAGGGAGTGGCAGGGATGAATGAGCTTTTATCCGCGGCAGCCAACGTCGGCTTCCCCGTCGTCGTCAGTATTTTTCTTCTCGTTCGGGTGGAAAATAAGCTCGACGCACTAACAGTCAGCATTCGCGAACTTGCCAGCAGCATCCGTCCCACTTAAGAGATCGCGCTTTCCCGTCACCGTCGAGCAGGAAAGCGCGTCTCTTTTTTTGCTTGACATCGAACATATGTTCGGTTTAAGATATGGCGACGCCCGCGGCAAGCAATAAATATCCACGAGAGGATGAATTTATTCATGGACAACATCGAGAACCTGCCCGAGAACAAACATTTCCTTAAATTTAGAGAGATTGAAGGGTTTTATCCTGTCATCAAACAAGGCCAAGGCATTTTTACATTGCTCCTGACCCGTCACGACGGAACCTTTCTCATCCGGCGCACGATCAAAAACACTTTGCTCAACATCGCCCGGGAGTCCGCCGTCGATATTGTCGCGGCACGAAAAAAAGCGCGCCGAATTACCGGCAAAGGACATGAGGTCCCCCTGCCCCTGGAGCCGGGCCGCATCCTCGTCCCACTGCGGGTTTTTCATCCCCAACCAGGCGGCGAAGGCGTCTTGGGATACTTTATCCTCGATATTGTCCGGGAGGTAAGTCAGGGTGACACGGCAGGGTTCGCCAGCCGCCTCACCTTAACAGGCGGACGCCAAATCGACCTGATCTCCGCACCCGCCACCGTTCAGCGGCAGCTGGCCCTGGGGCGACTGCTGCAAAACGAATACTGGCGTCATAGCAGCGGCGGCACTGGCGAAGCTAGCGGCAATAGCGGCCTGATCCGCGACGCCTCCGCCAGCTACCTCCCCCTGATTCTGGCCGAACTGAGCCGCCTCGGCCGAGCCCCCGAGTGAGGCAATGCACAACTTCATCAATTCATAATGCACAATGCACATAGAGAGAAACTTAATTCAGCTACGTAGTTAGCTGAATCTTAGTTGAACTAATCCAGAGCCCCTACAGTATTGATATTTGCATTATATGCAGATATTTTAAAACTGTCGGGCTTCGGAAGAACAATTCACAATGCACAATTCACAGTGCACAATGCACAATAATAATTGGGAATAATTGCGACCGTTGAATTTTTAATGTATAGCGAAAAGTCTTGAAAATACGTGATTAGATGCAATTTAGCAAGATAAACCACTCTCAAGATCATAGAACGTGATAGAGGTGATATTGTTACATTTTTAACAATATGACAACCCCCACATCTATCCCTTATAATAAGAAGCAAGAAAGGCAAATGACCATATCAAGGGCTATAACACCCAACAACCACAAAAATAGTCCGCATGGAAAGCTTGCCAAAACGAGAGATTGAGTAGAGGAGTTGCTCTAAAATGTCAAAAAATAAACAACCTTTCAAGCGGCTGGCCCTGGCCTTAAGCTTTGACAGCCATATCGCCGCCCACGCCATCGTTGGCGGGCGACACCGGGCCATCATCAAGCCCCACTGCACAAAGAAAAACTTACAAATCGCCTAAACAATTTCCCCCCATCTAAGAGGCCCGGAGCTAAGCTCCGGGCCTCTTAGATGCGCAAAACGAGAACGGCGGCGTCGTGCACGAATTTTAAAGAGAGGGGATTCACATATTCGCAGGTAAGACGTGCATATAGCTCATTCTACTTAATAGACTCTACATCTAGGGAATACCCCATGATCTCGCCGACATCCGTTATCGTTCCTACAACTGTTACATCTTGGCCTTCGCTAAAATTTATTACAGTGGCTCTTTGTTCTTCCGTTATATTACAAAGCACACTAATGAAGGTAAACTCATCGGAAAGGGGTCCAAGAGAAAAATATTTCCCAGAACTATCTATCGTTTCTAATTTGCCTGTTAACTCAACATATTGATCTAAATACGTATCGGAGGCTTTAAGAGCATTATTTTCTAGGTCTTCCAACAGGCTGTCAGCTGTAACCACCATTGCAACCTTAACTTCCTCCACGGGTTCCCCCGTAGTTGCTGCTGTCTCGGTGCCGTTCGGTGTCGTTGAGGTGCCTGTCTCGTCACCTCCATCCATCACGCTGCCGAAAATGCCCAAGAGAATTAAAACACCAAGAATTATGCCACCGATAGCAAGACATCCAATGCCTTGTTTACTGCGGCAATTTGGGCAAATCTTGGCGGCAATTGGAATGTCGACTTGGCATTTTTTACACTTTTTTGTCCCAGGTTTAACATATGGCTGTTGCCCTTGATTTGGAGTGGTGCCAGTATTAGCACTTGGATTAAATTGGTTTGGTTGATTTCCCTGCATATTCATACATGTTACCCCTTTCAAAATATTGTTCAGACATACTCTCCTTATGTTAAGTATTGTCTTTTATGTTACCCCCCCCCCCATATTATTGTCAAGGACAAACTAAAAACCCTTTTTTAAGAAACTCGAGCATGGCTCTATGAATTATAACGTTGCAGAGTAAAGCACAGGGGAGAGTTTTATTTATTTGCTGTTAATCCTTTTATTACGCTCAGTGAAGGTGGCTCAAACTCGCCGGAAAGGATGCTCATTTTGAACCGAATTATTCACAAAAATTCCGCCAATCAAAATAACATAAAAGTGCTTCACTTCTTCTTGTTTTTTGATTTCAACCGTCAAAATGGTGTTAATCTTGAAAGCCCAGAAGAAATGAGATTTACAAATCGCCTAAACAATTTCCCCCCATCTAAGAGGCCCGGAGCTAAGCTCCGGGCCTCTTAGATGGGCAACACGAGAACGGCGGCGTCGTGCACGAATATTTCTTCTCCCAAGGGTCGACACTATTTTAATTACCACGGAGGGCACTTCTGCGGCTCCTCACCTCTGCGACGCTTACTCGTCAGTCCCTCTTCAGGTATATACGTCAAATCAATATCCTCGGAAAA
>CAZWXO010000044.1:8650-16778 GCA_964637885.1 uncultured bacterium | reverse complement strand
AGTCTGCGAATTGTCCATCTTCACAGTGGCTATTCCCTCCCTGGAGCGGCCACGTCTGACCCGGGTTTCTAAATAGTATAGAGGTGGGAAAGTTGAGTTGCTATCGTTAATTGACGGCCCTAATTGTGCATTGTGCATTGTGCATTGTGCATTGCAGAAAAACTTCCCCTTGCGTTTTCCCATCCTTCTCTGTTATGATAGCTACGGACAGCGGGAGCTGTTCGCTTAATCGGTGTTGGAGGTGATTTACCAGCAGAGTTTCGGGTTAGAGTTGATTGTGAGTGGGAGTGTACCTGAAATTTGCCTTGACTTGAGTTGTCTTTCAATTTCATGGCCGAAGTCTTTTTAAGACGAGGTCGAAGTTGATCCACGACTGGCAGGGTTTTTTTGTGTCAAAAAATAGGCATATATTGGTCTATTTGCCACGAAAGCCCAAAGTCGCATGGCCGGACCCTGCGGCAAAGAAGCATCGTCCGACCAACAGGCTAAATCCCTGGGGATCGAGAGGCCGCATCCCACCAGTAACTGCTGGAAATCAATTAAAGGGGAAAGATATCGATGGAGCAAATTACTATTCGCAATTACATTAACGGAGAATGGGTCGATGAACCTGGCGTCGACTATGTTGATCTAGACAATCCTTCAACAGGTGAAATCGTTGGGCGGGTGCCTTTCTGCACCGAGAAAACTGCCAACGACGCTATCGCTGCCGCTCAAGAGGCTTTTGAAAGCTGGCGAAAAGTACCGGTAGCAGCTCGGACTGCTTATCTTTTCAAGCTATACGATTTGATTCAGGACAATTATGACGATCTCGCTTACACAATTTCTTACGAGCAAGGCAAAAGCCCTGTGGATGCCCATGCCGAGATGGTCCGCGTTGTCGAAAATATACAAAGCGCCTGCGCTGCGCCTTTGGTCATCCAAGGTGATTTTTTGGAAAACGCCGGACCTGGAATTCACGGTGAAGTGATCCCCCAGCCTTTGGGTGTTTGTGGCTTGATTGTGCCGTATAATTTCCCGGCGATGGTTCCCTTCTGGTTTTTTCCTTACGCCCTGGCCGCTGGTAATACAGTTGTGCTGAAGGCCTCGGAGCAAGTTCCGATTACGATGCAGAAAATCTTTCGCCTCGTCGATCAGCTGGGTTTGCCCAAGGGGGTGGCCAATCTGGTTAATGGTGACGCCAAAGTGGCCGGAGCAATATTAGCTGCCCCGGATGTTAAAGCAGTGTCTTTTGTCGGCTCGACAAATGTTGCCAAAATAATTGCCAGCAGCTGTGCGGCAACGGGGAAACGTTTCCAGGCACTTGGGGGAGCTAAGAATTATTTTGTCGTCTTGGAAGATGCGAAGATGGACCAGGTGCTAAAATCCTTTACTACTTCCTGCTATGGTTGCGCCGGACAGCGCTGCATGGCTGCGTCGGTTATTGCGGCGGTGCCGGCTGTCTATGACCAGCTGAAAGATAGTTTGGTCGCCGAGGCAAAAAAGTTAAAAGTGGGGGACGCGACAGATCCGACGGTTGGTGTTGGACCGGTTATCTCCGCTGCGCATAAAGAAAAAGTTTTAAAGTATATTGAAACCGGGATTAAGGAAGGGGCAAAATTGCTCCTCGACGGACGCAGTGTCGAGCTTCCTGAAAAAAATAAAAAGGGTTATTTTATTGGCCCGACCATTTTTGCCGATGTCACTCCAGAAATGACGATTGCCCAAGAGGAAATCTTTGGACCAGTCGTTTGCCTGATGAAAATCGACAACTTGGATCAAGCTCTCCGGCAGATAAAAGAGCATCAGTATGGGAATGGGGCTTCGGTATTTACCCAGAACGGTTATTATGCCCATAAATTCATGCAGGAATGCGATGCCGGCATGGTAGGAATTAATGTTGGTATTCCGGCCCCAGTTGCGCAGTTGCCCTTTGGTGGGGTTAAAAATTCGGCTTTCGCAGATATTAAGGCGCAAGGACGGGATGTCTTTAGCTTTTTTACGACACGCAAAATTGTCACCAGCCGATTTTTTCCCGAAGATTAAGGATGAGAGATGTTGGTTAAGTAGCAAGGAAGAATAGCACTAGAAAGCGCGTGCTAATCTCATAATTGTATTGTGTGCCCTGGCTCTTCGGAGCCGGGGCCATCCAGATTAAACCTGAACATTCTGTATATTGTGAGTATTCAAACAATTAAGGGAGAGTAAGAAAACGGGAATCGTTCTAATGGGGGATAAACATAATTGACAATCACTGAGAATCTGATAGGATGTGGACTCAGGTTAATCAAGGCTTTAGCTATCAGCGGGGATGGTTATGGTGTATAATTATTTTCGTTGCTAAATTGGAAATCAAGCCACAGAAATTTCACACATCAGACGCTAGTGCAAGGTGGCTTAAAATATTTATTTTGTTCGAGGGGGAATGAAAGGGATGTCGACGCAAGAAATTCTTACTATCGGAACTACTACCAGCTTAATTGGAATGACGGTTACCTTTGCTGTACTGATGTTGTTGATGGGTGTCATGATGGGGATGAAGCTCTTAAACAAAAAGGATTAATTTATGAATCGGAGTGAATCGGATGGAAACGGATTTTGCTTTTAGCGCGATAATGGAAACACTATGGCAGTCGACGGGGATTGCCAACGCCACTTGGGGTAACTTAATCATGATTGTGGTAGCTTTTATTTTGCTCTTTCTGGCAATTGCTAAAAAATTTGAGCCACTCTTATTGTTGCCGATAGCCTTCGGAATGTTTATGGCTAATCTGCCCGCCTCGGGAATTATGAGCCCGCCAATGGTGCAACTGGATTTGTTAAAGCATGTAGTTGAAGGTGCATCGAATGGGGTGGTTACCTTTGACGATTTGCGCAAGACGATGGGGTCAGAGAGCGGCGGCCTTTTCTGGTGGCTCTACCAAGGCGTTAAATATGGTATTTATCCGCCCCTGATTTTTCTTGGTATTGGGGCGATGACAGATTTTGGTCCATTGATTGCCAATCCGAAAACTATTTTACTCGGTGCGGCTGCCCAGATTGGGATTTTTATGACTTTCTTTGGTGCCCTTTTCCTTGGCTTTAGCCCCGATGAGGCCGCCGCCATCGGCATCATCGGTGGAGCGGACGGTCCGACGGCCATCTATTTGACGGCAAAGCTAGCACCGCATTTACTGTCGGCAATCGCCATCGCAGCCTATTCTTATATGGCGTTGGTTCCGATTATCCAGCCCCCGATTATGCGGGCGCTGACCACGAAAAAGGAGCGCATCGTTGTCATGGAGCAGCTTCGCCCCGTTTCGAAGCGCGAGCGGCTTATTTTTCCGATAATCGTTACTTTATTAGTCGTTTTCATTTTGCCTCCGGCGGCTCCTTTGATTGGAATGCTGATGCTGGGGAATCTTCTTAAGGAATCGCTGGTGACAGACCGCCTCTCCAAGACAGCGCAAAACGAATTGATCAATATTGTCACCATTTTTCTTGGCCTCACGGTAGGTGCGACGGCTAGTGCCGAGTACTTCCTGCGGCTTGAAACACTGATGATCATCTTACTGGGCTTGCTGGCATTTTGCTTTGGCACCGCCGGTGGCGTCCTATTCGGTAAAATTATGTACTGGACTTCTGGGGGCAAGGTGAATCCTCTCATTGGGGCAGCCGGAGTTTCGGCGGTGCCGATGGCGGCTCGGGTGGTCCAGGTAGTGGGTCAAAAAGAGAATCCGCAAAACTTTCTTCTGATGCACGCGATGGGGCCAAACGTGGCCGGTGTAATTGGCTCGGCCGTAGCGGCGGGTGTCTTGCTGGCTCTCTTCGGGTAAAATTTAGTTAAGTAGTGCGGCGCTTTGGCGCATCAGGTTTAGCGCTATCGATACCTCAAAAGCAAGCCCGAAAGGGCTTGCTTTTTTAACGGACTATGCGGGGGCGTGATTATAACTGGCAAGGCAGGGGCTGATCGAGAGTTAGTGATTCGGGTTGGACCTGGCAATTAAAAGCCTGAACACCGACACCGGCGGCAGCGGCGGTGCGGAGGGCTTGCCCAAAATGTACATCCATCCGGTCGTTGGGAGTGAAATAGGTGCCGCCGGACATTTGAATGACGAAAAAGACAAAACAGTGATAGCCGGCGAGGGTAGCCGTTTGTAGCTCTTCCATATGGCGGGCACCGCGGAGGGTGGGGGCATCGGGGAAGCGCATGATGTCGGAATCCTCCAGAGTAACGCCTTTGACCTCGATGTAGCCGCGGCTGGTGCTGGTTTCGTAGTAAAAATCGAAGCGGGAGCTGCCGTAGGTTGCTTCGGGGCGCAGCAAGTCGAGGGGGCTTAGCCGCAACGGCACCGCCGGCTCTTGGTCGAGTATGGGTGATGCTGCATCCCGGTGAGGGGCGAGGTGCCACGATTGCCCTTGCAGGGTCAGGCGACTCTCTGTGAGGGCCTCTTGCACGACTTTGTTGGGGGCTTGGGAGTCGATATTGATCAGGCGGGCACCTTTCGCGGCGGCAATCAAGGACCAACCGGTTTTGCGCAGGGGATTGGCACTCTTCTCCAGATAGACTTTGGTGCCAGGCTGAAGAATCTCCCGGCATCGTCCGGTGTTTTTAACGTGGACCTGCTCGATGTGATCATCTATCTGGACACGGGCGATGAAGCGGTTAGGCCGTTCCAGAAAAATCCCTTGCACAATATTTTCGTATTTCATCAAAATATCCTTCTGACCCCGGGGTCGTTTACTTGCAAAATAATCAGCTACCCAAACGCGCTGGCATCGGGGAATTGCTTCATAGTCTTTCTCTAAGCATACACGATAACTGTCAGAAATTGTACTGGCAAGACTATCATGACAAGTATTTTGCACTGCGAACAGTCGGTTTGGCTGAATTTTTCCTCTCTTTTTTTCATTGTTTGGGCTATACTAGAGCCACATAATAGTAAGGGGTAGAAGATGGAACTAGCATTTCTTAAACCGTCTGAGGATCGGCTTTATTTAGATTTTTATCGTCGTTGCTGCCAAACCGACTCGCTGTGCCGGGATATAATGAGCCCGACGTTAAAAAAAATCTTGCGAGGGCGGGCAGAAATTGCAACGACGGCGCAAATGTGGCCGGTAGTTGTCAAGAACGATGGCAGGGTTGTCGCCGGTGCTTTGCTGGCGATAGTTGACCGCCTTAAAGAAGACTTGCAGATTGCTTACTTTCAAGCCTTGCCAGAGCAGGGCGAAGCTGTGGCTTTGCTGGTGCAAGAGGCTAAGGTTCTGGCACGAGAGCACGGGGCCCGGCGTCTTTTGGTGGGACTCAATCTCCACGTCAATTATGGTCTGGGCCTGCTGGCCAGTCATTTTCAGCTTCCCCAGGGCTTTGGCAGTGCCTATAACCCGTCATATTATATTGATTATTTTGCGCCTGCTGCTGATGAAACTGTCGAGCTGGTTAGCTATCTGACAGATATGGAGCGCTTTGATTTTGGTCTGTCTCCCAAGGTCATGGAGCGGATGACCCGCAGATACACGGTGCGGCAAGCTGATTTTAGGCGATTGCCACAAGAAGCAGAGCTCTACACCGCTCTAAACAATCAAGCTTTTGCCGAGCACCGGTTTTACTATCAGCGGCGGGTGGCGGAGGATTTGGAATTGTTTCGGGAGTTCCGTCCTTTTTTACGGGAAGAAAATCTGCTCTTTTTAGAGGAAGCCGGTTGCCCGATTGGTTTTATGCTCTGGTATCCGGATTTTGCCCAGTTGATGCGCCCAAACGAGGTAATTAGCTGGAAAACATTGCTGAAGGTGGGGCTGTGGCGCCACAAAGTGGACCGCTATAAAATCGTGGAAATTGGTGTTATTCCCCAGTATCGCGGGAATGGAGCGGTTCTGGCACTTTTTAAGCGCGTTCGGGAATTGACGAAGGGGCGCTTCATGGAGTGCGAGTCAGGTTGGATTCTCAAGGACAACAAGGCCTCGACGGGATTTGGCTTGCGCTGGGCCGAGCAGGAGTATAAAAAGTATAAGGTGTTTTTGATCGATGTGGATTAAGGTCAACAATCCATTGACTCGCAAGGGATTATGGGAAGTGTATCAGCGGGCGGCAGATTTGCCGTCCTATTGGGATGACTTCACCCTCGATAACATTTTTCTCCGGCGCGACTCCCTGATATTTTTAGAAGCGGTCAATCCCTGTCAGCAAATATATTATTTATGCCCTTCTCAGGGGTTAATTTTTGTCACCTATCGCTTGAAGCTGGATTTGGCTACTTTTACCCGCCATACATTACTTCGGATACCAGTCAGGATTGTGGGGATTCCTCTGTCGGTAAGCCGGCCTGGGTATGCAATGCCACCCGGCCAGGGGGCCGCGGATGCGCTGGCTGGTTGCTTGCGAGCCTTGTCAGGCTTTACTCTGGTGCTTAACGGCGGCGAAAATCTGCCGCTACCGAAAGGGCAGACCTTGCCCTCCTACGAAATGCAGCTCCCCTGGCGGGATTTCCGCGCGTATCTGGCAGCGCTGCGAAGCCCGTATCGGAGGCGCTTGTGCCGGGCCTTGCGAAAAGGCCGGGGGCTCGTTTTCGCCGCTCTCGAGGACAACAGCGCTTTCGACGCGACGATGTATGCCTTGTACTTGGAGGTTTATCGTCACTCGGCGGCGAAGCTGGAGTTGCAACCGATCGAGTATTTTCAAAGTTACCCGGGGAGAATCTTTCTTTTTTGGGAAGATGATTTTCTGTTAGGTTTTGTCCAGTTGGCGGAAGCTGATGGACATTTAACCTTTGTTCTCGGGGGTTTTCGCCGGGAGGCCAACGCCCGGGTGGATCTTTATCTAAACATGCTTCTTGCGATAGTCCGTTATGGGGTGGAGCGCGGCTGCCGAAGCATCGATTTTGGGCAGACGGCCGATGCCAGCAAATCTGTCATCGGGGGTCGGGCAGTTCCCAAATTTATGTACATAGCGCATAGGAGTACGTGGCTGGAGTACGCCCTGGCCTGGCTGACCCCGGTCTTATCCCATCGCCCCTATCAAAAAATCCACCATGTTTTTCGCAAGCGAGGTCTTTGATTTGAGGGAAAATTGTAAAATATGCCAGAGCCCGACTCGGGAGATTGTTTATCAAAAGTTTGCCCTGCTCTTTCATTGCTGTGATGAGTGCGGCTTTATCTGGAAAGATGATCAGCAGAAGATTTCTTCCGAAGCGGAGTTTGAGATTTATCAGACGCACAACAACTCGATTGACGCGCCACATTTTGTCCGCTATTTTAATAATTTTATCTATGCGGCGGTGCTGCCATATCGCAGCGAGGGTCGGCAGGGACTTGATTTTGGCAGTGGGCCGTCACCGGTGCTGGCGATGCTACTGGAGCGGGATTACGGCTATCGGATGGATATCTATGATCTGTTTTATGCCCCGGCCAAGGTATTTCAGGGCAACCAATACGACCTGGTGACTTGCACGGAGGTAGTGGAGCATCTAGCCGACCCGGTGATGTATTTCAAATTGTTGCGGAGTCTGCTGCGACCTGACGGGATTTTGGGGGTCATGACCCTCTTTCATCAGCGAGATGACGCCAAATTCCTCGACTGGTTTTATATCCGAGACCTGAGCCATGTCTCGTTTTATACGCCGCAAGCGCTGCGGTTGATGGCGGAGAAGGTCGGATTGCAGGTTGTATATACAGATGAACATCGCTACACAACGTTGAAGCTGCGGGAGGAATAGATGCGCTGTTTACTAATGAAATGTCACAAGAGGGAGCGGCCAGGCTGGCTGAATCCGATCGTCACCGAGCCTTTGGAGCTGGAGTATTTGGCAGCATCACTGGCCCAAGCGGGAATCGAGCATCGGATTTACGACCCTTGGCTGGAGGCTGAGTCGTGGCGGAATGTCTTTCTCGATTATCGGCCGGCGGTTCTGGCAATTTCCTGCTATATTACTGGCGTCCCGGCAACCTTGAAGCTGGCCGCTACGGCAAAAAAATTACTGCCGGAGGTCAAAATCATCGTCGGCGGTGTTCATGCAGCCATTAATCCGGCGGATTTTTTCGATGAAGCGGTGGATGTCGTCGTCCACAGTGGTGGTGGGGCAACGTTATGCCAGCTTTTGGGTAGGCCCGAACGCGGGGACAGCGAGCTGGCCGCCATCGACGGGATTGCTTTTGCGTGGCAGGGGCAGTGGGT
>CAZWXO010000044.1:3133-8640 GCA_964637885.1 uncultured bacterium | reverse complement strand
CCGGGCATACGGGCGGGCGCACCAAACAAAGATCCGCTACTTGGATTACTCTCCCGTGGCTCTGCTGCAAACCGCTTTGTCATGCCCGCACCAGTGTAGCTATTGCTACTGTCGCTTGCTGAATTGTGGCGATTACCAGGCGCGTAGCGTTCAGCGGGTGGTGGATGAGATGGCGAGCCTAGCGGCGGAATACGTTTGGCTGGTGGATGACACTTTTTTGCTGGAACGTCCCCGGGTTGAGGCTTTTATCGCTTTGTTGCGGCAGCAGCGGAGCAAGAAAAAAATCATCGCCTACAGCCGGACAGATTTCATCTGCGAAAATGCCGACTTGATGACCGAATTGGCTGAAGTGGGATTTATCGAACTGATTGTCGGGATGGAAAGCGTCGAAGCGCAGCAAATGGAGGCGTGGGGCAAAAGCGGAGGCGGTCAGATCAATCAGGCGGTGATCAGGATTTTGCGCGAAGCCGGCATCCGTCTGACCGCGCTTTTGATGGTGCATCCGGATTTTGGCCGGGAAGATTTTCGGCGTCTGGCCAGCTGGCTCAGGGCTTATCGCCCTGATACGTACACCATCGCTATCTTTACTCCTTTGCCAGGCACCAAAGTTTACGCCGAGTATCAGCCGCGGATTAGATGCGCGGACTTGACCCGACGCGATTTCCTTCACCTGATAATGGCGCCTTCTCAGATGACGCGTCTTGAGTTCTATGCCCGTTTTTGCTGGCTGCATCGCTATGGCGTGGCGGGTTGGCGACGTTTTTGGGCTGGTTTGCCCGGAAAAAGCCTCCAGCGGAGAAAAGCCGTGGCGCTAAATCCGTGGAATTTTTGGGCAAAACGCTATGAAGGATTGTGGGTCCAGCGCTATTCCTTGGGGCCGACGCGGCGGCAGATCCTCCGCTATCTGGAAAACATTTTGGATAAAGAGCGAGTCTGGCGGATCCTTGATGTGGGCTGCGGGACGGGCCAAACCTTGCGGGAGGTTTCGACTACTTTCGCCGATTATCAGCTGGAGCTGGTGGGGGTGGATGGATCTGTGGAGATGGTGCGCCAGGCTCAGGGAAAAAGCACCGGAGAGATAAGTTTTACGGTGCTGGACGTCGAGCAGCTGGATGACCTGGGGCAAGACTACGATGTCGTTATCTGCACTCATTCCTTTCCATATTATCCTCGGCAAGGGGAGGCACTGCAAAAAATCGCTCGGCGCCTGCTCCCCGGAGGATATCTGTTGATTGGGCATGCCTGCGCTATCTCGGAGTATGACCGTTGGGCGATGCGCCTGACCAAGCTGACGACGGGCCCGGCTAAATATTTGAGCCCGAAAGAGTTGATTGGGATGGGGGAGGAATATCTTGAGGTGCAGCAGGTCGTGCCGATTAAGGAGATGCTCTTGATGCCGTCGATTTACACCTTTCTCTTTCAAAAAATCGCCCCCGAGATGGTTCCGGCATTGCCATCCGCGGTGTTGCCAGCTGATTGGGAGGTGCAACAATGAAAATCATGCTATTGCGGCCGCGTCCGGACACCGAAACGATTGGCTTACAACACGTGATGATTTGCGAACCCTTGGAGCTGGAATATTTGGCGGGAGCTGTTGCCGGTTTGCCGGTCCAGGTGGAAATCGTCGACATGATTTTGGAGAAAAAACCCTTAGTGTATTTTTTACGCCGTCACCAGCCTGACATGGTGGCGATGACTGGCTATATCACCCACGTTGGGATAATCAAAGATTATGCCCGCCAGATCAAGACCGTTTTGCCGGCATGCCGGGTGGCTGTCGGTGGGGTTCACGCTGAGGTGGTGCCGGAGGACTTTGTCTCGCCCCAGATCGATTACATCGGGGTGAGTGGCGATACCAGAGATTTTACCTCCCTGGTCGAGGCGCTTTTAGCTGGTAGCGAAACCAAGCACCTCACTGGCCTATATCGCGAAGGAGCTGAACGGAAAAAAGCGGCGTGCCAGCCTCACGTCCGGCCGGATCGGGGCAAGACGAGCCGCTATCGATCCCAATATTATTATATGTTCCATAACCCATGCGCCTTGATTAAAACCTCGTATGGGTGTCCTTATGCCTGTAATTTTTGTTTTTGCCGGCAGGTGACGGGGGGTAGCTACTTGGCTCGGCCTCTGGCGGAGGTGCTGGAGGAGTTGCGGGAAATCCCGGAAAAAGAAGTCTACATCGTCGACGATGACTTTCTCCTCGATGCGGAGCGACTCGAGGCCTTTTGTCGGGGGCAGCAAGAGCAGGGCCTTCAGAAGAAATACTTGGTGTATGGCCGGGCCGACTTTATTGCGGCTCATCCGGCATTGATGGCTCGGTTGCGGGAGGCAGGCTTGCGGGCGGTAATTATCGGCCTTGAGTCCTGCCGGGACGAGGCTTTGGAGAGCTTTAATAAGAAAAGCGATGTCGCTACTAGCGAGAAAGCTGTCGCAATTCTGCAGGATTTAGGGATAGAAATATATGCGACGATGATTTTGGCGCCCGACTATACCAAGGATGATTTTAAGGGTCTATATCGGTGGTTGCGGCGCTTGGGGATTAATTTTGTCAATTTGCAGCCGCTGACCCCCTTGCCGGGGACGGATATTTACCCCGAATATGCTGCAGACGCGCTGTTTGCCCGAACCGATTACGCAAAATGGGACCTGGCTCATCTGGTTTTGGCGCCGCACTTCCTTAGTGTGCGGCAATACTACTGGCAGATTTTGCTCCTCTATTATAAAATTGTCATGAGGCCGGGCCAGGCTAGTCGCCTTGCCCGCCGGCACGGCTGGCCGGCGGTGCTCAAGCTGGCGTGGGGCAGTAGCCTGGTGGCTTGGCAATACGTCAAGAAAATTCTTCGAGGGCAGTGAGATGCGACAGAAATTATTGCTGATTCAACCATCGCCATACGATAGTCACGGCCGCCCCATCAAAAAAAGCCGGCTGTATTTTGTTGGCTTGGGATTGCCCCTGCTGGCAGCGCTGACTCCGCCGGATTGGGAGATCGAGATAATCCTTGAGACAATTGAGGCGATTCCCTTCGAGACCGACGCGACATTAATTGGAATCGGGAGCATGGGCCACGCTACCCGCCGCAGCATCGACATCGCCCGTGAGTTTCGCCGGCGGGGTAAGACGGTTGTTCTTGGGGGATACATGGTCATCCTGATTCCCGAGGAAGCAAAAAAGCATTGTGACGCGGTGGTCATCGGTGATGCCGAAGCGGTGTGGCCACAGCTACTGGATGATTTTACCAGCGGGAAGCTGAAAAGTTTTTATCAGCAAAAGTTGACGGTTCTAGAGCCGCCGCTACCGCGGTTTGATTTGATTGTGTCCAAAAAAATCGGCAATTTCCTGCCCGTGCAGGCCGGTCGGGGATGCCCAAATTCCTGTAGCTTTTGTTCGGTGGCCTGTCTGTATCAGGGGGTTTATATGCGCCGTCCGGTGCAAGACGTGCTGCGGGATATCCGCCAGGTCCGGGAGCTGGGCTTTAGGCGCTTCCTCTTGCTGGATGACAACATCTTGGCCGACAGAGAATACATGCTGGAGTTGTGCGGAGAGATCGGGAAGCTGGGGATGGAATGGCTCTCCCAGTGCTCGATTCAGCTGGGGGACGATCCGGAGCTTTTGGCGGCAGTGGCAGCTAGCGGCTGCGTCGCGCTGAGCTTTGGCCTTGAGAGCATTACCCCTGCCAGCCTTGCGGCGATGGACAAGGATTGGGCAAGGCCAGAGGATTATCCCCGCTTGCTGCAAAAGATTAGACAGGCGGGTATAGATCTTTCGACGGAAATGGTGGTGGGGGGCGAGGGTGATACCTTGGCCTCGATTCGGCAGACAGCGGACTTTATCGCGGATAATAAAATCGTTGTACCGCGATTTTATATCCTGACGCCAATTCCGGGGACCAAATATTATCAGGAAATGCAGGAGCAACAACGCCTTATTAATGAGGATATTTATTCCTACGACGGCGCTCAGGCTGTCCATCAACCCAACTTGTTGACGCCGGAGGAACTGACCCAGGCCTACTGGGAGCTCTATAACAAAGTTTTTAGCTTTGCTTCGATTATGCGCCGGACGATCTGGCGGCGGGAATTTTGGCGGCGACCGGGGAAATATATTTTTTATTTGTTAATCAATCTCTACTATCGGCGTCAGATTAAAGCGCGGATCACACCGAATATTATTTAGAGCCTGGGGGGAAATAGCTTTTCGAGTTGATTGCCGGGCCGGCAATCTGGTAGCATGTTTGCAGTTGCGCTTTTGGGATGGGCGTCCCTGCGGCTGGCAGAGTTATAAGGAGAGAGGGTTGGCGATGGAGTATCTGTTTAAGAATGGAGCGGTATTGCGACCGGCAGGTGAGGCAGATCTGGCGGAGCTTTTTGTGATGGTGCAGGATCTTTATACAGAGCCGGGGGACGCTCCGCGGGAACTGGCTCCGCTACGCCGCACCTTGGAGGAGGCGGCCCGGCATCCGGACAAGCTGGCTTTAGGGATAATTTCTTTTGATCAACAGAGGATTGGTTACTGCCTTGTCTGCTTTTTTTGGAGTCATGAATTTGGCGGAAGTATGGTTGAAATCGATGAAATCTACCTCAAGCAACATTTTCGCCGCCAGGGAATGGGCAAGGAACTGCTGGCTGCTTTTCCCGAGCTGTATCCGGAGGCGGTGGGCTTGAGCCTGTGTACAAACATTGGCAATGAGCGGGCTGCAGCACTCTATGCCGAGGCTGGCTTTAAACCGTCGCCGTTTTGCCACATGTTGAAATTAATCACAAGGTAAACTTCTTCAGCCTGGAATTGTCATCCCAAAGATTTTAACATTGCCATTATTTCTCATGGGTGATAGGATAACCGTGTCAAGCGGATTGCTTAAAGTCGGATTCATTGCTTTGCTAATGACCCTTTTTTGGGGAGGGAGGGCGAATACGAGCTATTTTTTGTTCGGTTGACTGTGGATTTATTTATAAAAATTATTAGGAGGAAATTGTAATGAAAGATTATTTCAAAGTAACGACAAAAACAATTGTGGCGACAGGGCTCGGAGCGGCGATTTTTACCCTGCTGTTTATGTACGTCAAGGTTCCTTCGCCGATTCCGGAGACAAGTTTTCAAACCGCCTATGGGCTGAGCGCTTTTTTTGCCACCTTGTTCGGACCGATTGCCGGGGGATTGATCGCCTTTATCGGGCACGCTCTCAGTGACGCTGTTCAGTACGGATCACCGTGGTGGAGCTGGGTAATCGCCAGTGGTGTGGCCAGCTTTGTGTACGGGTTTGCTTATAAGCGCACCAAAGTCGAAGAAGGCGAATTCGGGATTAAAGACATCGTTAGCTTCAATATTATTCAGGTGATTGGCAACGCTGTGGCCTGGATTGCCGTGGCGCCTGTTCTCGATATCGTTATTTATAAGGAGCCGGCGAACCTCGTCTTCACCCAAGGAGTGGTCGCTGCGGTGATGAATTCCATCAGCGCCGGCGTCATCGGCCTCATCGCCCTTGCTTTTCGCCAGGCCGGCCAGCTCG
>CAZWXO010000044.1:0-3123 GCA_964637885.1 uncultured bacterium | reverse complement strand
TCATCGGCACACTGCTGCTGATCGCATATGCGGCGACACGGATGAAAAAAGGCAGCCTTAGCAAAAAAGCCTAAAATGATTGGTCATTGTGGCCGTTTGCCGGGAAATATTGGATTACAGCAGGGGAGGTTTTTGCTTGAGTAAGGTTCCGATTATTGAGTTTGACAATTTCTCTTTTCAATACTTCAGTCAGGCGTCGCCTACCCTGCACGCGATTAAGCTCAAGATTTTTCCCGGTGAAAAAGTATTGATTGTCGGCCCCAGCGGTAGCGGAAAGAGCACGCTGGGGCATTGCCTTAATGGTTTAATTCCCTTTTCGTACAAGGGCAATGTCACAGGAAGTCTGCGCATCAAGGGTCAGGAAACCCAGGCACTGGATATTTTTTCTTTGTCCAAGATAGTCGGGACGGTTTTGCAGGACGCGGATGGTCAGTTTGTCGGCCTCACCGTGGGGGAAGATATCGCCTTTGCCATGGAAAATGATCAGGTGGCCAACGCGGAAATGCATCAGCGAGTCAGCCAGGTGGCCACGATGGTGGGCATGAGCGAACGGCTGGGGGCATCGCCCTATGAGTTGTCCGGCGGGCAGAAACAGCGCACGGCATTAGCCGGAGTGCTGATTGACGATGTCGATATCCTGCTGTTTGATGAGCCGCTGGCAAATTTAGATCCAGCTACGGGCAAAGCGGCCATCGAGATCATCGATGAGATTCACCAGCGAACGCAAAAAACGATACTGATTATCGAGCATCGGTTGGAGGATGTCTTGCATCGTCAGGTTGATCGAATCATTCTGATTAACGATGGACGGATTCTGGCCGACCTGAGCCCCCATGAAATGGTCGCGTCCGACCGGCTGATTGAGAATGGCATTCGGGAGCCGCTATACGTTACGGCGATGAAATATGCCGGGATTAAGGTAACCCCGCAGATGCTGCCCGGCTATATCCAGAGCCTAAAGCTCGCCGGGAACGAAGCAACCATACAGGCTTGGTGTCAGGGGATTGTGGCGGCTCCAAGTCCGCGGGAAGCTGCGATCGCGCTAGCTATTGAGGATGTCAGTTTCTCTTACGATGGTGTACGCCCGACTCTCGATGCTGTCAATCTCCAGCTGCACGCCGGGGAAATGGTGGCGATTGTCGGTAAAAATGGGGCAGGCAAATCGACGCTGTCGCGGCTACTGTGTGGCTTTGTTCGCGAAGACCGCGGGAAAATCAAGGTCGACGGCGCCGACATCGCCGGGCTTTCGATTAAGGAACGGGCGACTATCTTCGGGCTGGTCCTGCAAAATCCGAATCAGATGATTTCCAAGCCGTTGATTTTTGACGAGGTGGCGCTGGGCCTTCGCCTCCGCGGGGTTCCCGAGGCGGAAATTGTGGCTCGGGTGGACAAAATATTACACGTATGCGGGCTCGCTCCTTTTGCTGCCTGGCCGATTGCAGCTCTGAGCTACGGGCAGAAAAAACGGGTGACGATTGCCGCGATTCTTGTGCTGGAGCCACGGATCTTAATTCTCGACGAACCAACGGCGGGGCAGGATTACCACCACTACAGTGAAATCATGGAATTCCTGCGGGAAATCAATCGCAAGGGCGTGACGATTATTCTCATTACTCACGACATGCATTTGATGCAGGAGTATACGCCGCGGGCCATTGTCCTGGCTGACGGACGGATTGTCGCGGATACTAGAGCTTCGGTGGTGTTGACGGAGCCGGGAATAATCGCGGAGGCCAATCTGAAGGAAACTTCGCTGTTTCATTTGGCTGAATTGGCTGGGATTGCTGATGGGGTAGGCTTTGTCCAGAGTTTTATCAACTACGAAAGGCAGGTCAAGCAGGCCGATGAAAGCTAAACTTTTTTCGTATAACTACGAAGACACGCCGATTCACCGCCTATCCGGCCTGACAAAGCTGGTCTGTTTTTTACTGCTAACCTTTGCGGTGATGTTTTCCTACGACATTCGGGTGATTCTCGGGGTGATGCTTTTTTCGGGCTGGGTTTTGCGGCTTTCGCGGATTCGCTACTCGCAGATTCGGCTGATGGTGATTTATGTAGTCTTTTTCCTGTTGACCAATGCCATCGTGACTTTTTTATTCGCTCCGGAGCTGGGAGTCGAGATCTATGGAACGAGGCATGAGCTGGGGCATCTCGTCGGCCCTTATTACCTAACTGCCGAGCAGCTTTTTTATCAGACGACCAAACTTCTTAAATACGCCTCGGTCGTTCCCCTCGGGATTATTTTCCTGCTGACAACCAATCCTAGTGAGTTTGCCGCTTCGCTCAATGGTGTTGGGGTGAATTACAAGGCGGCCTTTGCCTTTGCCCTGACCCTCAGATACTTTCCGGATATTCAACGGACGTATCAGGACATCAGCCAGGCCCAGCAGGCCAGGGGCCTGGAGTTGTCGCGCAAAAGCAGGCTTTCCCAGCGGTTTAAAAACTCGCTGCTAATTGTCGTCCCCCTGATTTTTTCCACATTAGACCGGATTGAAACGATAACTAATGCCATGGATCTGCGCGGCTTTGGTAAGGGAAAAAAACGAACATGGTACAACGTCCGCCCGATGGCCCGCATCGATTATGGGGCGCTGGTCGTATCCATGCTCATTTTTATCGCGACGATCTGCGTCTCGCTTTTCATCAACCACAGTCGCTTTTACAACCCCTTTATTTAGGAATGCCTAAAGACCACTGAAAAGTCCAATGTGGTTTCTTGGTAATAATTCTTAATTGGTTGCCTTAAACGGCAGTTTCCCGCCGGGGTCAAAGGGGCGGCCACCAGGTCCGGGCATCGTCCCAGGATTGGTCATGTGCCCTGTTTGGGAGGTCGCGGTGCTCCCGTCTTGATTAATGAGGGTCGCCATTTCGCTTAAGGTGACCTTCGTCAACGCGGTTCCTCCGGTGAAAGTGCCGCTGTCGTAGTAGCCGTCGACGGGACTACCTAAGGCTTTGCCGCCGGAATATAGGGTGTAGGTGGCGCTCTGTTGGAGCCGGGGCGAGCTGATTAGAATCGCTTGATAGTCTTTGGTTGGCGCAGCGGCCCACACAACGTTGCCGCTGCTATCTTTTAAGTAGAGCAAGGTCGCGGCGGACTGCGTCTGGCTGAAAAAGACACCCAGC
>CAZWXO010000043.1:0-16835 GCA_964637885.1 uncultured bacterium | reverse complement strand
TTTGTCACCGCTTTTATTTTGGTTGCTCAGTTCACAGCCGGGCTGTCTTCGCAGGCGGTTTTAGTGCGGGTGCTTTATTCCTTTTCCCGAGACGAGGGGCTTCCGTTTTCCGGCAGATTAAAAAAGGTATCCCGTCACTATGGTACCCCCGTCAATAGTATTGTGGCAGCAGTTTCTTTTACGATTATGCTATGCCTTTTTCGCCCGGTTTTGTCGACAATTACTTCAATTAGCACGATGGGCCTGTATTTTTCCTATGCAATCGTCCTTGGGGCGGCGGTGTTTAATCACCAAAAAATCCGGACCAATCAAGGGCCGTTTAATCTAGGGCGGTGGAGTTTTCCTTTGCAGACAATCAGCTTTGTCTGGGCTGGTTTTATCAGCGCAATCATGATTATTCCACCCTTTGGAGAGAACGCTGCGATCTTTTTTGCGGTTTTTGGTGTGGCACTGATATATAATGCTGTTTTTCGCAAAACGGAGATAGTACTTGATGAAGTAGAATAATCTAGCTATGAGGTGAAGGGGTTGCCAAAGAGAAAGCACGTTGATGAATTTGGGCGGGAGTACGGCAGAATCCGCGATAAATTATTGGACTACTTTGAATTGCTCAGCCTTTATTACGGGAAAGTGGCGCTGGTGCTTCAAGGTAAGGGCGATTTGACGCTGGTGGATTATGATGGAAGCTTGTATGAAGGAGTCAATCAATCTGTCGCGGAAATTTTAGAAGGTGTCGAGGGCGTCGCTGCAGGGTATACACAACTGCCAATTCAGCTGGAGGTCGTTGCCGAGGATTCTCCTGGAATCGCCTTGTTCGACTCCAAAGCGAGGGGTTATTTGGCTTTGCCTTCTTGGCCATCTCTTCAGGCGTCTAAATTGACTGAGCTGGTCAAGCGGGTGAAAACATACGACAAGGAGGGCTTCTTGCCCGAGCAATTGTTGCCGGATGGGATCGCCATCATCGATGCTAAAGGCGGACAGCTCTATTCTAGCTTTGTGGCTGATTACATATTCCGACGTTGCGGGGCGACCTCAGTCACTGGGATGGCAATCAACCAGCTTCTTGGGAAAAGCCTTTCTGAAACCGTCACTGGTTGCGGAGTTTATTATCCACGGCTCGACGGTTTCGATGTCCTGATAATGGAGATACCCTTGCAGGCTGGTAATCTCACCGAAGGCTATTTTTATATTTTTTCCGACATTAGTATGCAAAAACGCAGCGAGAAAGAATTAATCGAAAAATCAACGGTTATCCGCGAGATCCATCATCGGGTTAAAAATAATTTGCAGACAATTACCAGTCTGTTGCGGCTGCAAATTCGCCGGAGCAATCAACGCATCTTAGAAAAATCGTTTAACGAAAGCATTAATCGCATTCTAAGCATTGCTTTAATTCATGAAGCTCTGTCGCGCCAGGATATCGAGGTCATCAATGTCAAGCAAACTAGTTTTAATATTCTGCAGACGATTCTCAATAATATGGTAGATCCCGGCAAGGCAGTTTTAGGGAGTGTTAGCGGCGATGATGTCCTGCTCCCCTCGGAGACAGCCAGTAGTATTTGTCTGTGTATCACAGAGCTGATTCAAAATGCTTTAGAGCATGCCTTTATTGGGCGGGATGAGGGCAATATCCGAATCGATTTTAGTCACGATGCCGGCATCATTCGCATCAAGGTCGAGGACAACGGAACGGGAATTAAAAAACAACCGGAGAAAAGCCTGGGGATGGAAATTGTCAACACGATTGTTGGACGAAAGTTGCGGGGAAGCTTTGTCTTAGACAGCAATCGCTACGGCACTTGTGCGACAATCGAGTTTAGTGATGACATGGAGCACCTGGAAGATAACTAAGGTATGGGGGTGGGCAGATGGATAGGTTAAGGATTGTGATCGCTGAGGACGAGCCGGTAACGTGTCTGGACATCAAGGAAATGCTGACGGAAGAAGGCTTTGTCGTCGTGGGAGATTGCGGAGATGGTGAAAGTGCCGTTGCGCTGGTCCAGCAATTAAAGCCAGATTTGGTTTTGTTGGATGTCAAAATGCCGGGCATGGGCGGTATTGAGGCGGCTAAGATTATTTGCCGAGAAAGACTTGCTCCGGTGTTGATGATGACGGCCTATAGCAGTGCGGAGTTCATTGATCAAGCGGCACAGTTGGGAGTTCTGGCTTATATCGTCAAACCTGTCACGAAAAATGCCTTGATTCCAGCTTGCCACATCGCCGTCCAGCGCTACCACGAGTTCAGTGTCCTGCAAGACGAAAACAAAGAGCTTTCCCAGGCACTAGAGGCGCGCAAGGTTATCGAGAAGGCCAAGGGTCTGTTAATGAAAAAATATGTTTTAAGTGAAGAGAAAGCATTTAAGAAGATTCGCCAGATCAGTATGGAAAAAAACCGGACAATGAAAGAGGTTGCGGAAGCTTTAATCATGAGCTTAGAAGGGTTGGACTGAGAGCTCTTGACAAATCCTGTGGTAGATGTATACTGTTCACATCAAAATTTAATAGGCAATCGGAGGCGATGTTGCCTCTGAAAATTGAAGGGTAACGAAGCTCTTCGTCAGTTGTTTTGCACAACTGACGAAGAGCTTTTTTGTTTGCCGGAAAGGAGAAGTGAGGTTTTCGCTAACTAATGAGGAGAAGGGGGAGAAAATAAATGGCAATTATAGGTAATATCGTTATTTACATCATTATGGCTTGTACGGTGATCGGGGCTTTGGCAGCGATCAAGGCCGGGATTACTGACAAAGAAAATGAGCTCGGAGAAGAATTTTTAGCTGGTCTTTATTCTATCGGTCCTATCTTTGTTCCTGTTGCAGGCATCATGGCTTCCATTCCTTATCTGGCCGCTTTTGTCGGTAGTGTTTTTGGGCCCGTCTATGGGATGGTCGGTGCTGACCCGGCAATGGCTGCCACAACTTTTATCGCTGTGGACATGGGCGGATATCAGTTGGCCGACGCTTTGGCAGCTACTCGGGAAAGCTGGATTATGGCAATGATAACTGGCTATATGGCTGGCGCGACCATTGTTTTTAGTATTCCGGTTGGACTAGCAATGCTGGAAAAGAAAGATTATAAATATATGGCTCTCGGTGTCATGTCAGGCATTTTAACTGTTCCCATCGGCGTCTTTGTTGCCAGTGCGATTATGGCTTTGACTAACGCTAAGGTTCGGGAGACGATTTCGACAGATGCAGAAGCAACTTATCAGCTGGCCCTCGATTTTGGAACGATTTTCTCAAATTTAATTCCTTTAATCATTGTGTGCGTCTTGATCGCATTGGGACTGAAATTCATTCCGGATCTGATGATTTCTGGTTTCATGTGGTTTGGAAAAATCATGGATGCAGCGATCAAGCTTGTGCTTGCTTTCGCTATCGTCGAGTATTTCACAGGATTCTTTACGATCGTCTTCGGATTCTGGGGTTTCGATCCGATTATCGCTGATGCGGCTGATCAATTCCGCGCCCTGGAAATAGCCGGATATATCGGGATCATGCTCTCCGGCGCTTTCCCGATGGTCTACTTGATCAAAAAATTCCTGGAAAAGCCTCTCCATGCGATTGGCGCCAAGTTCGGCTTCAGTACTGTAGGTAGTGCGGGCATTCTTGCCGGGGCAGCTAATATTCTGGCTCTCTTCCGGATTATCAAGGATATGCCGGCAGCTGACAAAGTCAAATGTATCGCATTTGCCGTTTGCTGTGCTTTCCTTTTCGGCGATCACTTGGCCTTTACCGCCAACTTCCAGCCGACGATGATTGTTCCGGTTATGAGTGGTAAAATAGTGGGTGGTTTAACAGCTGTCGTCTTGGCAATTTGGCTATCTGTGCCAAGGGCTAAGGAGCTGGAGGCCATAGATTTGGCAAACGCAAAGAAATCTGCCTAATGTTTTGCGGTAGCTAGATCAATAATATATGTTGATTAAACGGCCGGGCATCTGCCCGGCCGTTTAAATGTGCCCTCAGCTAGTATATAATTCTAACAGGTGGTGACACTTGCCTGGGTCTGACAATCCGTGGGCGGGGGCAAGTGCTGCGATAATAGCGGAAAATTAATAATTCGTAGGACTGGAGATGGTCTTTTGTCAGGAAAATTGATATTGCTCGGGGGCGGTCATGCTCACGTCCGGATGTTACAGTTGATCAAGGGAAGAGGGCGTTTGCCAGATTGCGAAGTTTGTTTGATTTCGCCTTTTGAGCGCTCCTATCATCCTCAAATGATTGGCGGCTATGTGGAAGGAAGCTATCAGGAAGCTGAGCTTTGTTTTGATTTGCCTGGGCTTTGCCGCATGGCGAAGATTGATTTTCGTCAAGGTATTGCCAGCGAGATTGATCCTGTTAAAAAGATCGTGTGTTTGGCGGACGGGGCGGAGCTTGCCTATGACTGGCTTAGTTTAAATATCGGTGCTGGTTTAACAGGGGCAGATTTGCCTGGGATTAAGGAAAACGCCATCCTGTGTAAGCCAGAGCCTCACTTGATCGCATTGCCCCAGCGCCTTAATTGTCTCGAAAGCTGTACGGCACCGGTTGTGATCGTCGGAGATACTCAAGTTGGGGTAGAAGTCGCCTTTGCTGTGCAAGAATTCATCCAGCAAAAGCAGCAGCAAGCAGCGGTAACCATCGTCCTTAGTGGGGATTTGCCTATGCCGGGCTATCCCCTTCACATGCGCCGGCGGATGGAGCAGCTGATCAAAAGTAAGGGCATCACACTGGTGACGGGGCAACGAGTTGCGCAGGCAACGGGCCAGGAGATTATCATGCAGGATGGGAGCAAGCTGGCTTTTTCGCTGCTACTTTGGGCGACTGGTCCAGAGTCGCCTCAGCTTTTTAGGAAGAGCAGACTTCCTGTCGATGAGCAGGGTTATCTGCGGGTTAATCGGCTACTTTTTTGTAGCGATTATCCGGAGATCTTCGGTGCTGGAGATTGTACTGTCGTTGAAGGGATAACGACTCGCCAAAAAACAAGTTGCCACCCCGCTCACGAGGCGGCGGTTTTGACCCACAATCTTCGGGTGGCGATGGAAACTCCGCGCTTCAAACTATTCAAGCCACACAAAAATATTTTTAGGATGTTGTCCCTGGGGGGACGAGTCGGCTTGCTGTGCTGCGCCGGATTTTGCGTTAGTGGTCACTGGTGTTGGCAACTAAAAGATTGGATTGATCGACGCTTTGTAAGGCGGCATCAGCCTTGATGGTGGCGATGATTAAGGTGGGTCCGGCGCTAATTGTCGGGCCCGCTTAATTAATTCTTGATCGATACTTTGTAATTGAGGAGTTGTCGTTGCTGGAGTTATGATAAACTAATGGGGGAAAATTTTCCCGGAGGTTAGTTAGGTGCGGCAGATTGAAAATATTTATGGCAGATTGCTGACAGCTTATGGTCCGCGGCATTGGTGGCCGGCGGAAACACCTTATGAAATGATGGTAGGGGCGATTCTGACCCAGAATACCGCCTGGAGCAATGTGGAAAAAGCAATCGCTGCCTTCGCTGGCAGGCTTACGCCGGACTTCGTCGCTCAAGTTGATGTAGGTTTTCTGGCGGACATCATCCGTTCAAGCGGCTATCATAACCAGAAAGCCCTGAGGCTAAAGACGCTGACGCAATGGTTTGACTGCTATAATTATGATATTGCGCTAGCCAGGCAGCGGGAAGGCGATGTCCTTCGGCAGGAGTTGTTGGGTCTAAATGGGATTGGCCCAGAGACAGCTGATTCCATTTTGCTATACGCTTTAGAAAAAGATTTTTTTGTCGTGGATGCATACACGAGGCGGATTTTTACGCGCCTAGGTGAAAAAGTTCCGGTCAAGTACGATGATTTTCGCCAGAGCATTGAATCCAAGCTGCCGAGGGCGGTAGCTGTCTACAACGAGTTTCACGCCTTGCTGGTTGAACATGCCAAGCGCCATTGTCGGAAAAAACCGTGCTGTGACAATTGCCCTCTGGCCACTGTTTGTGAATTTTCCATGGAGGCGCCTGCTCTCAGTTTTAGCGGGAGACAGGCTTCAGGATTGCCCCGGCAGGAGGAGCGTTAATTTTGTTCAGGATGTTATGTGCAATATGGGATAGTATGGAGTTGATCAGGTGATGGTTGGCAAGAAAAATAAGGGGATTATTTTTGATTATGCCTTGATAACATTCGGCAGTTTTATCTGCGCGGTGGGGATTATCTTTTTTCTGGAACCCCATACGATTGCGCCGGGTGGAGCGACCGGACTGGCGATTGTCTTGCGCCGAGTTACGGGTCTGCCTGTTGACGTCGGTAACCTCGCCATTAATATCCCGCTATTTATCGGCGCACTGCTTTTATTGGGCCGGGGTGCGAGTATCCGGACGGCTTATAGTACCGTCATGCTGTCCGTTTTCGTCAGGTTGGTGTATTTGGTTTTAGGAACCGGCTTTACTCCGGGTGACGATGTGCTTTTAGGGGCTATCTTTGGAGGTTTGTGTCTGGGGGTCGGGTCGGGGCTAGTATTTCGCGCCGGGGGCACGACTGGAGGATCTTCTTTGGCTGCGGCCATCCTCAATCGCTTTGTTCCCCACATCAGTGTGCAAAAACTAATGGTCCTGATCGATTTAGTCATCGTGGCATCGACGGGGGTGATTGAGGGGCAGCTGACAACGCCGCTTTACTCCTTTGTTGCCCTCTACATCATCCTGAAATCGGCTGATTTCATTGTGGAAGGTCTCAATTATGCCAAGCAGTTCGTTATTATTTCCGAGCGCTACAAGGAAATCAGTGATGCGATTTTATATAAATTGGGTCGAGGGGCTACTCTTCTTCGGGCGCAGGGGATGTGTTCCTGGGACGAGAGGCCGGTCATTATGTGTGTCGTCAACCCAGCAGAGGTAGTGCCGCTGAAAAAACTGATTCAGCACATCGACCCGAAGGCATTCGTTGTCGTCAGTACGGTGCATGAAGTTCTAGGAGAAGGTTTTTCTTTGGAGCGGCGTGAGTCTTGATTTCACAGCTGGGAGGTGCCTGATGAGGAGTATCAAGCGGCAATTTTCTTTGACATTGGTTGTGACTGGTTGTGCAGTTTTTATTGTGTTGACAGGGTACAATCTCTTTGTCATGCGCCAAGATATTAATCGCAGCGTCGAGGAAAAGCTATCATTTAATGAAAATATCGCAAGAATAATCGAGTGATACGGGAGATGAAGGAATGACACAGTTGCAAAGACAGAATAAGATCCGGATATTGTTGGCACTGCTGGCAGTCTATGTTTTTTGGGGCGGTACGTATTTAGGTATTAAGATAGCTATTGAGACGATGCCGCCATTTTTAATGGCTGCGGCGCGTTTTCTCGTGTCAGGAGTGATGCTGTATGCTTGGGCGCGGCTGCGCGGTGCGGAGAAGCCCCAGGCAGTGCACTGGAAGAATGCGGCAGTCGTCGGCTTCTTGTTGTTGATCATCGGTAACGGCGGCGTTGTCTGGGCGGAGCAGACGGTGGATTCCGGCATTGCTGCCCTATTAGTTGCGACCGAGCCAATCTGGATAGTGATGCTAGCCTGGCTGTTGTTTCGGGATAAGCGCCCGACTCGGGGCGTTTTTATCGGTATCATTATTGGCTTTGCCGGGATGCTGATTTTAGTCTGGGATACGATTGGCTTTTCCGGGGGCGGTTATGCCAGTCTGCCTGGGGTGATTGTCCTTAGCCTCGCTGCTGTTGCTTGGGCGGTCGGCTCCCTTTTTTCTCGGGATGCCAAGCTACCCGCGTCCCCGGTTTTAGCGACGGGGATGGAGATGCTGTGGGGCGGGATGATGTTCCTCGTGCTCTCGACGGTCTTGGGGGAGTATCAGGGTTTCTCCCTAGCCGATGTTTCTTTGCGCTCCTTTATCGCTTTTCTGTATTTAATTTTCTGCGGCTCTTTAATCGCATTTACCGCTTATATTTGGCTGCTTCGCCATGCAACTCCGGCGTTGGCGTGTACGTATGCCTATGTCAACCCCATCGTCGCGGTGTTTGTTGGTTGGGCTTTTGGCGGAGAGGTATTTGGCTGGGGAACATTTTTTGCCGGCGGAGTAATTATTGTAGCAATTATTTTGATTACCGGGATGTTTAATAAAAACACGGAGGGGATTGTTCCGGATATGTAGGCACGGAAACCTCCATGTTTTAATCTCGATGGCTAGCAATTTGCATAACTATGACCGTAGCAAAGAAAAAGGCGTGAGGAAAAATGCAAGCAAAAACAACTTTTTTAAGTGAAAGCGAGATCAGGCAAATCCACCAGGCCAGCCTTTCAATTTTAGCTAGGACCGGGGTTCGAATCGGTAGCGACCGCATTTGTGCGCTTCTAAAAAGCAAGGGCGCCCTGGTGGAGGGCAACTTTGTACGATTTCCGCAGGAAATGGTGAAAGAGTATCTGGCACTGGTGCCGCATCGTCTCTTGCTAGCCGCACGAGACCAGGAACACGACATTGTCTTGCCGGAATTGGGCCGGTGTTTTCAAGCAACCAGTGGCTTTTCTTCCAGTGTGATGGATATGGAGACCAACAAACTTCGTAAAGCAACCGAGGCTGACCTTGCCGAGATTGCCATCTTGGCAGATTATTTGGATATGGTCGATTTATTTTGGCCACTAGTAATGCCAACCGACTGCCATCCCCGTCTCGAGGAACTGGTTTCTTTAAAAGCAGCCTTTCGTTACACCAGTAAGCATGTCCAGTGCTCCTGCTCTGGCGAGGGAGTTGCCCGCTGGATGGTACGGATGGGGGAAGCTGTCGCCGGAGACAAGGCAAGGCTGCGCAAGCGACCGGTTTTTTCCGGGTCCTTTTCGCCTATTTCTCCTTTGTATTTTGATAAATATTCCGTTGAGGCCATGGCGGTGCTGGCCGAGGCCGGTGTTCCGGTGGCACCGATGACAATGGCCTCAACCGGGACCAAGTCACCGGTGACGCTGGCTGGGTCACTGGCGCTGGTTCACGCCGAAGAGCTAGCCGCGTTGCTGATTGTCAAAGCAGTCAACCCGGCAGTTCCGTTTATTTATGCGGCGGACGTTCCCCCGGCGGACATGCGTTCTGGAATTGTGGATTATTCCAGCCCGGAATACATCTTATTGAGCACGGGCCTGGCGCAGCTGGCAGCGCATTTAGGGATTCCCAGTATGGTTTCCCATGCTTCGATTGAGGCTATTCCCGTGGACGAAGCCTCGCTACAGCGCAATATCCTTTACGCATCCTGGGGGATGATGGCGGGGTCCGATGTTTCTTGTTGGATGGGGACCTTTGACAATGCCTTGGGAGGTTCCTTGATACACCTACTGAAAGACGCTGAAACATGCCTACAGGCCAAGGCGTATGTGCGTAGTTTTGAGGTCAATGAGGAAACGCTGGCCCTCGCGGCAATTGACCGTATCGGACCCGGGGGGCATTTCTTGGCTGATCCTCACACCTTGGAGAATCTGCATCGGGATATGTGGAGCCGTAAATGGACAGAGGGTTTTTTGGTTGAATGGGATGAGGGCCTAGGCTATCGCGACAATTTAAAGCGGAAAGTCAAGGAAATCCTTGCGACCCATCGGCCTGTTGCCCTGGAGAAAACGTTGCTACAAGAGATGGACAAGCTGCTTGCCGCAGCCACAGATGATTTAGTCCAATAGTAGACGAGGGTGGGTTGCCGTTGTTAAGGGACAAAGCTCTCAATCAGGTTTTACAGGAAAAGGCTGAAGCAATAGCCTTTGCTTTGCGTGCTCAGGTGCTGATTTGTGACGTGGGAGAGAAAGTTGTGGCCCGGGGGCAATCTAGTGAAATCTCTGTCCCGCAGTGGCCTACAGAATGCGATTACTCGGTCCCGATCCTGTATCAGGGAAGACCGATTGGATTCCTGCAGGTTTTTTTAGAAAAGGGTGGCGAATTTCGTCAAGCAGAAATGTTGAAAAAATATCTGATGCAAGAAGCATCCCTGCTGGGGCAAATGGCCGTTGATCCAGCTTCGGCCAAGCGTGTCAAAGAACTGGCAGCTATTTTGGAGACGGTTCATGAGGGAGCGCTGGTGATTAATTGTGCCGGTATCGTCACTTATTGCAACGCTGTTGCCCGAAAACTGCTGCGACGGGAGAAAAGTGATTTAGTCGGAATGCTGATCAATGATTTTTGGCCGGAAGCGGCCGCGCTGAAATCTATGGACCAAGGAATCGAATTCACTGAACAAGAAGAGTTATGCAGTCGGGGGCGGGATCGATTGCATTTTATAGTTACGCTTCGGCTGCTCAGGGAGGCAGGCGAGGTAAACGGAGCAGTGATCTCCTTTCGTGACATTGCCGAGGCGCGGCGCCTCATCTATTTAATGCATGAGGACCGCTGTGGTTTTACTTTTGATGACATTATTGGCTGCAGTCCGGCCATTGAGGAGGCCAAACGCAAAGCGGGGATGGTGGCTGGTAGCAGCTCGACGGTCCTAATCTCGGGGGAGACGGGAGTTGGCAAAGAGGTCTTTGCCCGGGCCATCCACTACGGAGGGCCGCGAGCGGGAGGGCCCTTCATTTATGTCAACTGCGGGGCAATTCCCGAGAATCTTTTGGAGAGCGAATTGTTTGGGTACGAGGGCGGTGCCTTCACCGGGGCTTTGAAGGGGGGCAAGGCGGGTAAGTTTGAATTGGCGGACAAGGGGACGATTTTTCTCGATGAAATCGGGGATATGCCCCTAGGGCTACAAGTCAAGCTGCTCCATGTTTTGCAAAGCCGCGAAGTCGAGCGGGTCGGGGGCGCCAAACAGATATCCGTGGATATTCGGGTCATCGCAGCTTCTAACCGGGATCTGGAAGCGATGATGGAGGAAAAAAATTTCCGCAAAGATCTCTATTTTCGTCTGGGCGTCATTCCTTTGCATGTCCCTCCGCTGCGGGAGCGAAAAGAGGATATTCCTCTACTAATCGAGCATTGTTTGCAGAAATTTATCCATTCACTGGGCAAAGAGCAGCTGACTCTTTCGGCGGAAGTGCTGGATTGTTTGATTTGCTATGCATGGCCCGGCAATGTCCGGGAAATGGAGAATGTCCTGGAGTATGCGGTTAATATGTGCCAAGGCCGCGAGATCAAGCCGATGCATTTGCCGGAACGCCTGGCTCCCGGGGAGCTACAGTCGCGAGCTGTTGCCCCGCTGGATGAACTTGTTCAGGATTTCGAGCGCAAGATTTTGGAGGAATATGTGCAGCAGTATGGAACGACGCTGCAGGCCAAACAGGAGATTGCCAAGATGCTGGGGATAAGTCGGGCTACTTTATATCGAAAGCTCTCGGCGATGGGGATCAAATAGTTTTGGAAAATAATGTTTCTTATATTTTGGAATATGAAGTAGTTTGGCTGGGTAGATGAGAAGGGGATAGCTTAGTATTTGTGGGATAAAACGAAATATGGGTGATAATTTGTATCAATAATGAGAAACATGGCAAAAAAACGCCCTGTTTCTCATTTTTTTTGCTGGCATGATATTTGCTCAAGGATAGTCATATTGTATTGGAGAAGGGGGATGGGGGCTTAATGACAGCAGGATTCTGTGTGGGGTTGATGGATCAAAAGGATTTAGAAATGATACACGATGCGACGATGCAGCTAATGGGTGAGCATGGCGTCCAGATTTTTGGTGACACAGCGCAAGAAATTTATCACAGCGCCGGATGTGAGGTGGACAAAGTCACCAATATGGTGAAATTCCCGCGGCAGGTTGTGGAAGATGCCATTGCATCTTCTCCTGACAGCTTTGTCATGGCGGGGAGAGATCGTAAATTTGATGTGGATATCCGGCCAAAGCGCGTTACTTTTACTAATTTTGGGACGGGTGTGGTTATCGAAGATATCACTACGGGGGAATTGCGCAAAACAACCAAGCAGGATTTGGCTGATGTGGCCCGGATATGCGATGCGATTGATGAAGTCGATATGTTTACGATTGCTGTCGCTGCCCAGGATGTTCCCGAGGCGACCAAAGAATTGCACGAAGCCGAGGCTGTCTTTCATAACACATCCAAGCATTTTGGTCACGATACATTGAATGGTCAGATGACCCGGTATTTCATCCGGATGGCGGAGGCGGTGGCCGGGGGTAAGGAAGCCTTGCGGGAAAGACCGGTTGTTTCCTTAGGGACGTGTCCAAACAGCCCGTTACAACTGCATGAAGACAGCACTGATATTATCATGGAGTCGGCCAAAGCCGGCATTCCGCTGGATATCCTTTCGATGGCGATGGCGGGGGGAACCTCCCCGGTGACATTGCCGGGGACTCTTGTCGTGACTAATGCGGAAGTGTTGAGCGGTATCGTCCTGGCGCAGTTAGTCAACAAAGGGACGCCGATGATTTATGGTAGCTCGACGACAATTATGGACTTACTTTATACGACGAGTCCGGTGGGAGCTCCGGAGCACGGCATTGTCGGGATGGCTGTCTCCCAAATCGGACAGTATTACGGGATTCCCACCGATGTGGGCGGTTTGTAGGCAGACAGCAAGTTGTCAGATGCCCAGGTCGGCCACGAAAAAACGTTGACAGGAATGTTAGCGGCTATGGGTGGCAGCAATATCATTTATGGAATGGGAATGATTGAGCTGGGGATGACCCTCAGCTACGGACAGCTGGTAATGGATGCGGAGATTGTGCGGATGATTCGGCGGGTCTTGCAAGGGATGGTAGTCGATGCAGATACTTTGGCCTATGAGGTAATTAAATCGGTAGGTGCCGGTGGCAATTACCTTGACCAGATGCATACCTTGGAGAACATGCGCCTCCACCAGTCCCGCGCCAAAATGATTGACCGCCAAATGCGGGGTCCGTGGGAAGAAAAAGGCAGCAAGGATTTCGCCCGGCGCTGTCAAGAGGAAGCACAGCGGTTATTTGCCAGTCACACCCCTGAGCCCCTGAGTAAGGACGTAGCGAGTAAGTTGCGTCGCATCATTGAAGAAGCGGAGAGCGAATTGCAGGGTGCAGGAAGTTGAGCATCGATGAAGTTACGCTGTAGTGAGATTAGAATAACTTGATAACAGAGAGGATGGGGCACTATGCGGGCACAGATGACCCTGCTCGGTGATGACGAAATCGCGAAAATCCACCGAACGACACTCAAGGTGATGGAGAAAGTCGGGATCAAGGTAACAAGTGAAAAGGTGCGGGATTTACTATCTGCTAAGGGGGCTAAGGTTGAGGGAGAACTGGTGCGTTTTCCTGAAGCGATGGTTGAGGACTATATCCAGCTTGTCAATAAAGAGTTTGTTTTAGCGGCGAGAGATGCCAAAAAATCTTTGGCTTTGCCGGCTATGGAGTTTCCCTACAGCTCCACGGCGGGCTATGGAGCCTTTGTTATCGATGTAAAAACAGGTCAAAAGCGCAAATCAACGGCTCAGGATTTGCGGGAATTTAGTATAGTTTGCGACTATCTGGATTGCGTCGATTATTATTGGCCGATTGTCATGCCCACTGACGGTCCTCCCGATTTAGAGGAGTATGCGGCGCTGGACATCGCCTTTCGCCATATCACCAAGCATATCCAGACAACTTCCTCGGAAGAAAAAAACAGTCAGTGGCATGTGCGCCTAGCGGCCTTGGTCGCAGGCGGGGAGGACGCTTTGCGACGTCATCCTCTCTTTTCCGCTGTGGCATCGCCGAACACGCCTTTAGCGATTGAAAAGGGCGTCGGTGAGTCGATCGTTGTTTTAGCTAAGGCTGGCATTCCCATCGCCCCGATGAATGTTCCTCAAGCCGGGACCACGGCGCCGATAACGATGGCTGGCACGATGGTGGTGGGTAACGCCGAGGAATTGACGTGTCTGATGATAGCCAAAGCAGCCAACCCGGATGCTCCGATGATTTATGCTTCGGACATGGGAGCAGCAAATATCCGTACAGGCAATTTGGATTATGACGGTGTTGAATATCCTTTGTTTGGCGCTGGAGCCGCTCAGCTTTCCCGCTACTATCAGATGCCTAGCCTCGTTGCTCACGGCTCCTGTGAGGTTCCCCCATGGGATCTCGTTTCTCTTGAGCGAAATGTCTACCGGACCATGGTCAGCCTTATGACGCGAACTGACGGCTCGGCTTGGATGGGTGGTTTTGACAGTAGTCTGGGGGGGACGATGGCCGGCCTGATCTTGGATGCCGAAGTACTGGAGCACGTCAAGGGATATATTCGCGGACACGATGTGGACGAAGCGACTCTGGCCTTTGATGTCATCGCCGAGGTCGGACCGCACGGCAACTTCTTGACTTGTCAACATACTGTCGACCATATCCGCAGTGAGTTATGGACGCTCAGACCCGAAGACAGCATTGTTCTCGAAGGGGGCCTGTCTGGGGACTATCAGCAAAAGGCCAAGGAAAAAGCGGAAAAAATATTGGCTACTCACCGACCGACGCCAATCGCCCCCGATATTGAGCGAGAAATGGATCAGCTGATGGTAGCCGCGCGAAAGGATATTTTGGGAGAATAAGACTAGATGAGAGGAGTTGTTCGCATGCCAAAAATTAGTGTTATCGACGAAAAAGCGATTCAAGACATTCAGGTCGCAACCTTGGATTTGCTGCAACGGACGGGACTAAAGGTTGACAGTCAGGCAATTCAGGACGCGATGGAAAAACATGGCTGTAAGATTGACAGAGAGGCGGGAACGATTCATTTCCCCAAGGAACTTGTGGAAAAGGCAATTGCCATCGCTCCGAAAAAATTTATTTTAGGAGGGCTTGACCCGGCTAACGATATGCTGTTGGGGGAGGGCAAGCAATACCTGGCCACTGACGGCCAAGGGGTCTATATCCGCGATTTAGAGACGGGTCTGCGGCGGTCCTCCAATATGAAGGATTTAGTGGACTTGGCCGTTGTCAGCAATCAGATTGACAGCATCAATATGTTTTGGCCATCGATTAGCGGACTGGGCGTGCCCGACGAAGTACGCACTTTGCAGGAACTGACCGAAGTGTACAGAGTGCTAGGCAAGCATTTTCAATCGGACGTCTACACCCCGGCTCATGTGCCGTTTTTTCTCGAGGCCTTGGAGACGATTTTGGGAAGCAAAGAAAAAATCCGTGAGCGGAGTATCTTTTCAGTGGTTTGCTGTTCGGTCTCGCCCCTGAGCTATGAGCCGGAGATGCTTGAGGCGACTATCGAGCTGACATCCTACGGCATCCCGGTGGTATTGTTGCCGATGCCGATTACAGGCGCTACCAGCCCGGCCAGCCTATTTTCAACGATTCTGCTGAACAATGTCGAAGTCATCGGAGGTCTGACGATATTACAGACCCTTAGCCCCGGGGCCCGCGTTATCTACGGGTCTGCCCCAAGCATTCTCGATATGAAATCCGCCTTGTTTGCCGTGGGTGCCCCTGAAGAAGGTCTCCTCAACGCGGCTTGCGTGCAGATAGGAAAATCCTATGGCCTGCCGACATTTGGTTCGACGATGGCCACCGATGCCAAAGAGCCGGGCATTCAGGCCGCCATGGAGAAATCAGTCGCCGGATTAACTGTCTGGCTAGCAGAGCCGGATGTGCTGTGCGGGATAGGTTTATTGGAGACCTGTCAGTGCCTGTCCTTTGAGCAACTCTTAATTGACGATGAAATATTCGGATATATTCGCCGCACCCAGCAAGGCATTCGGACCGATAGCGAGTACTTATTTACGGAGCTGATTGCGGAGTTTGGTTCAGGTGCCGAATTCCTTACCCACGAGTCGACCCTCGCCATGCTGAAGAAGGGCGAATTTTATATGCCGAAGCTGGCTAATCGCCAAGCCTACGATATTTGGCTGGAATCCCCTCAGAAAGATATTTTGCACTTTGCCAATGGCAAGGTTCGGGAAATGCTGGGCAACCGCCCGGAGTACTTTGATCAAGCGGTGGCTGATCAGCTAAGGGATATTGTCGATCGCGCTGACAAAGCAATCAGCCCGGAGAAAAAATAGGCTGCAACTGGTTCCGAAGATGTAGCGTTGCAGATTTCTTGAGGAAAGGGTAAGGAAGATGAAAAAATATATGACACGGATGGGCGATGGCAGCATTGTCCATCTAAGTGAAGAGGAAATAAGAGAAGACATCGCTCTGGGGGTCGACGACGCTGCTAAGCGCGGTAAAATAGCGCCCTTGTCCGAGGCGGACATGGAGAAATTGTTCGAGATTATCACGATGCCGGGGATCATTGTGGGCGTCGAGCACGGCCGTCAGGTTGTTTCATCGACAGATCAAGGAGCGGATACGATTGGCTGCGAATGCGGGACCGGCCTGGATCGCGCCTTGACGGTGTAAATCTTAGAAAGGGCCATCGGAAATGATTCGACAGATCTAGGCTTTACCGATTACAACTTTAAGGCGGTTAAGCCTGTTGTGACTTATGAAGCAGCTGTGATGCAAAGAGCCTTGGCCGAAACGGTGATTCCCGTTCTCTATGGGGGAATGCCTAATCTAGGCTTTTATACCAAACCTGACGGGCCGATTGATAACTGGGCGGAGCTCTTGCCGGCGGGGAAAATAACCGAGGCTTTGGCAGCCCAGGAAGAAGCGGTCGAGCATGCTGTCCGGGATATTGTCTTTGTCGCCGAAAATATGTACAACGTTGGAGCTGACGGGATCAATCTTGACACATGTGGGGCGGCAGGGGATGCGGATTTTTTAGTGGCGCTGAAGGCCACTGAGGAGATCAGAGCAAAATTTCCTAATTTTGGCGTTGAGATCGGGATGGCGGGGGAATTTGTCCTTGGGATGCACGGCAAGCATAAATATGCCGATACGCGACTGGCCGGCCTTTATCCCCATCAGCAGGTCAAGCTGGCCGAAAAGGCCGGTTGTACAATATTTGGTCCCGTTGTCAATACAAATACCAGCATGTCTTTCCCATGGAACATCGCTCGCACCTGCACCTA
>CAZWXO010000042.1:2818-16986 GCA_964637885.1 uncultured bacterium | reverse complement strand
CCTGTGCCGATAATTAGGCTGGGCCGATATGGACACAATTTTAAGTGCTTAAAAAACGGCAGTAAGTATGATATAATTTCCCCAACGACTTAGCGGCTTACCTCTATGGCCTTGGTTTTAAAGGTTTATCAACGGTTGCCGAATAATTGGCAAGAAATATTGATAGTTCCGGCAGAGTTTTTCATACTGGATTTAGAGTAAACGGGGGATGAACTGGCATGCGCAAAGAACGGCTATTGGTTAAGCACGGAATGACCCTCAATCCTGCAACTGTCACCTTGGGAACTACAATCGGACAAGCGATGCAGCTGCTGATCGACGGTGGTATCAGCGGGTTGCCTGTCTTGGATGAAAAAGAGAAACCAATCGGCATCGTCAGCCGCACAGATTTGATGCATGCTTATAACCTTCGTCTCGAACCACAGACTGCCGTGGATGTGGTCATGTCGGACAAAATCATCTCCATTGCAGAAACGGAGACATTGGAGCACGCCAGCCTGGTCTTGTTGGAGAATGAAATCGGGCACCTCCTGGTGATGACTTCACGGGGAAAGCTGGCAGGGATTCTGACGCAAAGCGATGTCATGCGCAAGATGACGGATCATCTCGGCATTGTCAATGGGCAGCTAAAGGCTGTTGTTTCCTCAGTTCCAGATGGTTTGGTCGTAGCAGATACCGAGGGGATTGTCATCTATACCAACCCCGAGTTTACGAAGATAACAGGCTGGCAAAAAGAAAGCGTCAATGGGAAATTCTTGACGGAGCTCTTCCCGGGAATCAATCTTGAAGACGCAGGGCGTAAGGCTTTGCGGGGGATTCAGCTCCAGCTTTCGGACGCGGCAGTGCTACTAACTGTATCTCCTGTGATGCACGAAGCGGATAAACGCGGCTATGTGGCGATTTGTAAGGATGTCACAGATTTTCATAAAATGAAGGAAGAGATCACGTCTCTCAATGAAATCAACGAAAATCTCCACGCCATCTTTTCTTCAATTAACGAAGGAATTCACGCGATCAACAAAGACGGGATAAATATTTTTTATAACGAGACGGCAGCCAAGCTCGATGGCCTGGATGTGCGCGAAGTACTGGGACGCTCTGTGCTGGACTGTTTTCCTTCTTTGACGGAGCAGACCAGTACGCTGATTAATGTGGCGCGCTCCGGAAAACCCGTTCTCAATGCTCAACAGACCTTTAAGAATATGAAAGGCCAACCGGTCACGACAATCAATTCGACAATCCCGCTACGCCTTCACGGCAAGTTAATCGGCGCGATGGAGGTCTCCCACGATATCACCCAGGTGCGCAGGCTCTCTGAGAAGGTGCTTGACCTGCAGACAGAGCTTTACCGGAGCGAGTTCCGGCGCAAGGGAGGAGGCGACGAGGAGCCGCCATGCGGGGGCGCAATCTATAACTTTGACGATATCATTGGCAACTGCGAGGCAATCCTCCGCTTGAAGTATATGGCTTATCGGGCAAGTCAAAGTGCCTCCTCTGTTCTCGTTCACGGGGAAACAGGGACGGGGAAAGAGCTGGTCGTTCACGCAATCCATAATGCCAGCCGTCGTAAAAACAATCCTTTTATTCCGCAAAACTGTGCCGCTCTGCCGGAGAGTCTGCTGGAAGGGATCTTGTTTGGCACTGTCAAGGGCGGCTTTACGGGGGCGGAGGATCGCCCCGGGCTCTTTGAGCTTGCCAGTGGCGGCACGCTGTTTCTCGATGAGATTAATTCGATGAATTTATCGCTTCAGGCGAAGCTGCTGCGAGCCTTGCAGGAAGGCGTCATTCGCCGGGTAGCTGATACTAAGGTTAGACCCGTCGATGTCCGGGTCATCGCGGCGACGAATATCGATCCGCTACTGGCGGTGGAGGAAGGGAAATTGCGGGCAGATTTGTATTACCGCTTAAATGTTGTTTCCTTGCGGATTCCGCCCCTTCGCGAGCGTCAAGCTGACATACCCGTGCTGACCCGTCACTTTTTAGAGCGCTACAATCACGTCCTCCATACCCAGGTCAAAGAGATTGCCGGAGAGGTGGACAACATGTTCCTTAATCATTGCTGGCCAGGGAATGTTCGGGAGCTGGAGCATATTATTGAGGGAGCTCTCAATATCATTGATGGTGAAGTGCTCATGCCCAAGCATTTACCGGAGGTATTTTTCCTCCAAATGGGAATAAGCCCGCAGGAATACGCCGGCGGGAATTTTATCATCCCGGAATGCAACCACCTGCCACCGGCCGGTCGTATTCAGGCATCGTCGGGGATAGCGGTAAAATCCTTGCGCGATGCGATGGAAGTTGCGGAGGAAAATCTTATTCGCCAAGCGATGCAGGATGCGGATTGGAATATTTCTCAAGCGGCGCGCCTCCTCGACGTGCCGCGGCAGACATTGCAGTACAAACTGCGAACCCTAAACATCACGGAGTAAAATTTATTGGACCGCTTATGAATCTTCTAATTACCGGAACTCCTCACGCTTGCTGCTGAGATGTTCCGGTTTTTTTAATTAATTGAAAGAAAACATGTTAAATAAATATCAATATAGCGACTTTCATCTAACTTTGGCACAACACTTGCAAAATAGATTGGCACGTGAATAGTTTAATTTTTGAAGGAGGACTATAGATATGCAAAAGGGAAATCCATTTGGTACACATCGGGTAATCGAACCTAAGGGTGTCTTGCCGCAGCCGGCGTGGAAGATTGACAACACTATGGAGATCTATGACAACGAAATTTTGATTGATGTTCAGACACTGAACGTCGACTCAGCAAGTTTTACTCAGATCAAAGAGGAAGTTGGCAAGGACCCGGAAAAAATTGCCGCCAAGATTCTCAGCATCGTCGGCGAACGTGGCAAACAGCACAATCCTGTAACTGGCTCCGGCGGGATGCTGATAGGAACGGTTAAGGAAGTTGGCCCCGCTCTGGTTGGGAAAACTGAGCTCAAGGCCGGCGATCGTATCGCGACTTTGGTTTCATTGTCCCTGACTCCGCTAAAAATCAGCGAGATTGTCAAAGTTCATATCGACAAAGATCAGGTCGATGTCAAAGCTCAGGCAATACTGTTTGAGAGCGGTATTTTTTCGAAGCTTCCAGATGACATGGACGATGCGATGGCTCTCGCTGTTCTCGATGTGGCCGGAGCTCCGGCGCAGACTGCCAAGCTTTGCCAGCCAGGCAACTCTGTTTTACTGATCGGTGGAGCAGGGAAATCCGGACTGCTTTGCCTCGCCGAAGCGCGTCGTGCGGTGGGTGTCAGTGGCAAGATTATTGTTCTAGACTATAGCCAAAAAGATTGTGATCTAGTCAAATCCCTTGGAATGGCTGACGTCATCATCCAGGGTGATGCCACCGATGCAGTCGGTACTTATGAAAAAGTCGTGGAGGTAACCGGTGGCGAGCTCGTCGATGTAACGATTAACATGGTCAACATCGAGAATACCGAAATGGCTTCGATCATGAGCACCAAGGATACTGGGGTTGTTTATTTCTTCTCGATGGCAACATCCTTTACAAAAGCTGCTCTTGGAGCCGAAGGGATCGGGAAAGAGCCTTTAATGATCGTTGGCAATGGTTATACCAAGAATCACGCAGTGATTTCTTTGCAGACAGTTCGTGACTTCCCGGCGATCGCTAAGATTTTTAAAGAAAAATACGTCTAATCGATACTCATCAAATTCATATACAAGGCAGACGGGGTCCGGTTTACCGGATCCCGTCTGCCTGTCCCGGCTAAAACGTTAAATATTTCACAAGGAGGAACCTTCAATGAGAGACTATCGGACAATTCCTTTATGGCAAGATGTGACCCCTGAGCAATGGAACGACTGGCACTGGCAGGTGGCCAACCGCATTACCACTGTCGACCAATTAGAGCAGATCATCAATATGACGGAGGAGGAAAAGGATGGCGTGCAGGAGTGCCTCAAGTCGCTGCGCATGTCGATAACTCCGTACTATGCGACATTGATGGACCCGAATGACCCAAAATGCCCGGTTCGTTTGCAGGCTGTCCCCGTGAAAGCCGAGACGCATCGCAGTGCTCAGGATCTCGACGATCCGCTGCACGAAGATACCGATTCGCCGGCACCGCATCTAACCCATCGCTATCCGGACCGGGTTCTCTTTTTAATTACCGACCAATGCGCGATGTACTGCCGTCATTGCACCCGCCGCCGCTTAGCAGGCGAAACGGATAAAGCATTCCCCCTGGAAGAGTACGAGGCAGCCTTTAAGTACATCGAGGAGCACAAAGAAATTCGTGATGTCCTGCTTTCCGGTGGTGACTGCATGTTGGTCAGCGACGCCGCTATGGAAAAAATAATTGCCCGGCTGCGCTCAATCGAGCATGTGGAAATTATTCGCTTAGGGAGCCGGACTCCGGTGGTGATGCCCCAGCGTGTCACCGAAGATTTTTGCAATATGCTGAAGAAATATCACCCGATTTGGCTCAATACCCACTTTAACAATCCAAAGGAAATGACTCCCGAGGCCGCCGAAGCATGTCGCAAACTGGCAGATGTCGGCATTCCTTTGGGCAACCAAAGCGTCTTGCTCCGCGGGGTCAATGATTGCCCGCACATCATGAAGCGCCTTGTCCATCTCTTAGTCAAAAACCGCGTGCGCCCGTACTATATCTATCAGTGCGATATGTCTGTCGGTATCGAGCATTTCCGCACCGCTGTCGGCAAGGGGATCGAGATTATCGAGAGCTTGCGGGGACATACATCCGGATACGCGGTGCCGACCTTTGTCGTCGATGCGATTGGCGGTGGCGGCAAGACACCGGTGATGCCGAACTATCTGATATCGATGTCCGATCGCAAGGTGATTACGCGTAACTTTGAAGGAGTTATCTCCTGCTATACCGAACCAGAAGACAACCGCAGCCGCTGCGAGTGTCCGGATTGCATCGCCGAGCGCGAGGCGACTGGGGAACTCGTCGGTTTGCGTAACCTTTTTGCCGAAAAAATGGCATCCCTTGAGCCGACTGTTTTGCCTCGCGCGAAGCGCCGTCACGACTAATAGCACCAGCAAGACAAGGTCAGGCGGCTGTGATAGCCGCCTGACCTTTGCTCGATGCCTGGCTGGCAAGGCACAATACTTATTTGCCTGAATTGACAGAAATGATTAATGAAAACTGGTGAAACGTAAACAAAAAGAGGTGAAGCCGTTGCGCCTGTTCGACCTGATACAAGCTGAAGACTTCTCTTCTGTCGCCGTCATGGGCATGGCCAAGAATACGGGGAAAACTGTGACCCTCAATCAGATCATCGAAGAAGCAGCGGAAATTGATTTCCCCTTGGGCTTGACATCCATCGGCCGTGATGGTGAGCGGATTGATATCGTTACTCAAACAGCCAAGCCGGCTATTTTTGCACCGGCGGGGACCCTGCTTGCAACTGCACAGGGTTCATTGTCGTGTGCGACCGCTCGTCTGGAGGTTCTGCACAATACGGATATTACCACTCCTCTCGGCGATATTGTTATCGCCCGTGTCCGGGAATCGGGCAATGTCGAAATTGCCGGGGCTGATTCCAATACCAATATATTGGCGACAATGCGGATGATGGAAGATCTTGGCGCAAGGCTTGTTTTGGTGGATGGGGCTTTGGACCGGATAACGCCGGCATCCCCCGGCATCACCGAGGCAGTAGTTTTGGCCACCGGAGCGGCACTGGCCCGGGATATGGATAAAGTGATTGAGCGGACAGCTCATACAGTGGAGATGCTCAAGCTTCCGGCGGTGCCTGGCAATGACATTGCTGACTTAGCAGGAGAAATAATCGAAAAAAGGCAGATTGGCATTTTGCGCCGGTCAGAGGATCAAGAGCTAGTAGCGGAAATATTGCCGCTGAAAACAGCCTTGCTGGCAGGAAGAGATATCGGGGCGGCTCTAGCAATGCATCGGGAAAATGCTGTCGCCGTTGTCTTCGGCGGGGCATTATCTGTGAGTGTGCTCAAAGATGTTATGGCCTCCCACGCCGATTTGACGGGAATACCTTTTATTGTTAACGATGGGACGCGCATTTTTCTTCCTCCTCTTGAATATCGCATTTTTTTACGTCGAGGTGGTAGCTTGCAAGTTTTACGACCGATCAATCTTTTGGCCGTTACTGTAAACTCCTGGTCACCTAAAGGGCGTTGCTTTGATGCAGACGAATTTTTGGAGCGGGTCGGCGCAGCCATCAGTCCGATTCCGGTCTTCGACAATTATCTGTGCCGCTCGGCCTGTATCCCGACAAAGGTAGGTTGATACGATGCATGAAGATGCCTTTTTAGCTAAAGAAACCGCTGAGAGCATGAATTTTACAGACATTATCAATTCCCTTGAGGTGCGCACTCCCTATGGCCGTCAGGCAAAGGCAAAGATGGAGCCCTACCTGCCGGGACAGGAAGATGAACTGCGGCAAGAGCTAGCCAGGGTCGGAGCTTTTTCTGCCTTTAGGCGAGAAAATTTACCTTTTGCCCGTTCGCTGGATGGGCATCTGGATCGGATTAAGGATCTGCGCCGCTCCGTGACTAACGCCCTCGATGGAGTTGTTCTCGATGAGCTGGAGCTTTTTGAAATCAAGCTTTTTTTGCTGGCAGTCGGAGATGTCGCCGGCATCATCGCCAAGGTGAAGCATCCTTTGCCGGAAAGATTGCAACTGGACCGAGTAGAAGAGGTCCTCGACGCACTGGACCCACGTGGTGCCAGGGATAGTTCTTTTTATATCGAGGACAGTTATACACCGGCGCTGGCCAAGCTACGGGAAGAGATCCGGCAGCTGGAGCGGGAATTATATGTCAGAACAAGACGAATGCGGGATCAAATTAAAGAAGAGACCGGAGCCTCTGTCCGTTCCTCGGGAGAAATAATGATCGCTAAGCACGACACAGAAAAGGTAGCCCGAATCGAGCAACATCCTCTGGTAGCGATGGTAGGATCCACTTTTACCCATCTTAATTTTAAGCTGGTGCCGAACTCTCAGATGGCAGAAATGGAAAATCGCCTGGACACCTTGCGCCTTGAAGAAGAGCAGGAGGAGTTCGTTGTCCGGCAAAAATTATCCGGAATTGTGCAGACGCATGCCGCAGTCATTACCCAGGATATGGACGCGATTGGACTGTTGGATCTGCTGCTAGCCAAAGCCAGGATTATTGAGCGCTTTAAAGCGGTTCTTCCCGAGGTGCTGGAAGGGGAGCCTTGTCTGTTGATTCGCGGAGGTCGCCATCCGGTGGTGGAAGGCAATTTGCGTCGCAAGGGGCGGGGCTTTACCCCTGTAAGTATTGATTTAAGACGAGGTGCTTCCGTAATAACCGGGGCTAACATGGGCGGCAAAACTGTGGCGCTAAAGACGGTAGCGGTCCTGGCGGCGATGGCCCAATTTGCTTTGCCGGTACCGGCGGAAACTTGCAAAATCGCCCTATTCGGCTTTATATTTTTTTCGGGTGGGGATTATCAATCCGTCGACGAGGGGCTCTCAACTTTTGGGGCAGAGATCAGTCGCTTGAGGCAGGCGTATCCCCGAAAAGACGAGCGCGGTCTTTACTGTCTGGACGAGTTGGCCCGGGGAACAAACCCCCACGAAGGATGTGCTATTGCCGTCGCCCTGGTTCAGCATTTGCATCAAAGCTCAAGCATCACCCTTGTCACAACACACTTTGAGGCATTGGCTCAGGACACAACTTTTTCTCATTGGCAAATCCGGGGATTGAAAGACGCAGATTTTGAGGCGATTCGTCATCGCATTCTCAGTCAAGGGAAAAACAGCCTCGAAGCACTGCATGAATTTATGGATTATCGGCTGGAAAAAGTCGAGGGGGGGCATCAGCTTCCCAAGGACGCCCTTAATGTAGCCCGCTTAATGGGACTGGAAGCAGAGATACTGCAGACAGCTGAAGAACTGCTAAAGGCTTTGAGTGCGGAAGCGGGAAAGGCTGAAATCGGCATGATTCCTGCAAGATAAGCAGGAGAGAGATATTACATTGAAGATATGGGAGGGAATTTGAATGGGAAACGCACCAAGCTTGGAGCTGGACCAGCGTCTAATTGACCGGGCCCGCGAGGCAGCCCGGAAGATTACCGATGAAGTCCAGGTAATGATCGATGAACACACGACAACTTCCACTGAGCGCGCAGTTTTGCGCCTTTTCGGCATTGACGGCATCGACGAAAGTGATGTTCCGTTACCTAATATTGTCGTTGAACAGATTCATCAGGCGGGCAAACTAGGTCGCGGCGCCTCGTACTGGGTCTGCAATGCCATGCTCCAGGAAGGCATTGATGCTCAGGAAGTGGCGGAAAGAGTTGGCCGGGGCGAGCTGGATATCACAAAGATACCCCCCGCCGACGGGGCTAAGGTCCGTAAAATGGAGGATGACCTTGCCGCCGCCGGATGCGCCAAGATAAAAGCGCAACGACAGTATCGGGAAAATTTTATCGAGAAAAATGGTGAAGGCCCGCAGCCATGGATCTACGTTATCGTCGCTACCGGCAATATTTATGAAGACGTTGTCCAGGCCAGGGCGGCAGCCAGCCAAGGGGCGGATATTATCGCTGTCATCCGCTCCACGGCCCAGAGTCTAATCGATTATATCCCCTATGGGCCTACTACCGAAGGGTTTGGCGGAACCTACGCTACCCAGGAGAACTTTAAAATAATGCGGGCAGCACTGGATAGAGTGGGGGAAGAGCAAAAGCGCTATATTCGTCTCGTCAACTACGCCTCGGGTCTGTGTATGCCAGAAATCACTGCGGCAGGCTCCCTCGAGCGGTTGGATATGATGCTCAACGATGCCATGTACGGGATCCTCTTTCGTGACATCAATCCGACCCGGACCTTTGTCGATCAGTATTTTTCCCGGATCATTAATAGCTACAGTGGCATTATCATCAACACCGGCGAAGACAATTATCTGACCACCGACGACGCCATTGAAGCGGCGCACACGGTGCTGGCTTCCCAGTTTATCAACGAAGCTTTTGCCTTGCGAGCCGGTATGCCGGAAGAGCAAATGGGATTGGGACACGCTTTTGAAATGGTTCCTGAAACCGAGGATGGCTTTTTGATGGAGCTGGCTCAGGCCATCATGGCGCGGCAAATTTTCCCGAAGGCCCCTCTAAAATATATGCCACCGACCAAGCATATGACAGGGAATATTTTTAAAGGACATTTACAAGACGCCTTGTTTAATGCTGCCGCCATTATTAGTGGGCAGGGAATTCAGCTACTGGGAATGCTGACCGAGGCAATTCACACTCCCTTTATGCAGGATCGCTTCCTGGCGATTCAAAACGCCCGCTATATTTTTAATAACATGCGCCATTTAGGCGACGACATTACAATCAAGCCTGACGGCATCATGGCCAACCGCGCTAAAAGCGTTTTGCAGGATGCCCACGACATGCTGCTTGAGATTGAAAGTGATGGACTGCTAAACGCTATTGCCCATGGTAAATTTGCCGCGGTCAAGCGACCCATGGAAGGTGGCAAAGGGCGAGATGGCCAGTTGCGCAAGGATCCGGAATATTACAATCCCTTCATGACTATCATGAAGAAGAACTAGGGAGGTGAAGAAGATGACGCAAACAGCGAAACAATACGAAATCAAGCACGTCGATTTGACCCGGGTCAAGCCTTATGGAGACACGATGGACGATGGAAAGATGCAGTTTTCCTTCACTCTTCCGATTCAAGCAGGCCTCGAGGCTACTGAGGCGGCTCGCCGCTACGTGGCGGCGATGGGTGTCGACGACCCCTTGGTGGTACACAGTGAGGATTTGCAGTGCGGTTATACTTTTTTTGTCGTCTTTGGCGGCTGCACTCATGTCATCGATACAACCGGCATCAAGGTGGCCAAGGTTGAGACGAATGTGATGGATATGTACGAAGTTGATGAGTACATTACCAAGAATATCGGGCGCCCCGTGGTGATGCTTGGGGCCAGCACGGGCTCGGATGCGCATACGGTGGGAATTGACGCCATCATGAACATGAAAGGCTATCACGGCCATTGGGGCTTGGAGCGCTACAAAGAAGTGGACGCTCTGAACATGGGCGCCCAGGTTCTCAATGAAGAATTTATCGCCAAGGCCATCGAGCTCAAGGCCGACGCACTGCTGGTCTCTCAGACAGTAACCCAGAAAGATGTCCATATTCACAACATGACCAATCTGATTGAACTTCTGGAAGCTGAGGGCATCCGGGACAAAGTGATCGTTTGCGCCGGAGGCCCGCGCATTAATCATGAATTGGGTATCGAGCTCGGTTACGATGCCGGGTTTGACTCCCATTCCTATGCGGAGGATGTCGCATCTTTTGTCGCTCAGGAAATGGTTAAGCGGGGCTGGGTCGGGGATAAATCCCAGTGGGATAAATAAACAGCATTTTCGGACATTTAATTATTTATATAAAGACCCGTCGCTCCCCCGACGGGTCTTTATATTTGTTATAATGGTACGTGTTTTATTGTCGCAAGAGCGCATTTTGATTAAAGGGGTTCATGTGGATGAAATTATTAGTAGTAATGCCCTGCCTCAACGAGGCGGCCACGGTTCAGCAGGTTGTCGCGCGGATTCCTCGAGTAATCCCCAAGGTAAGTCGTGTGGACGTCCTCGTTGTCGATGACGGCTCCACTGACGCTACTGCCGGGCTGGCCACGGAGGCAGGTGCATTTGTGCACAGCCACGGAACCAACCGCGGCGTTGGGGCAGCCCTGAAGTCTGCCATCAGTTTTGCCCTGGGTCGTGGTTATGATTTAATGGTTAATATAGATGGCGACGGACAATTCGCCCCGGAAGACATTCCACAGCTCCTTGCTCCCATCTTGGAAGGGCGAGCCGATTTTACCACGGCCTCACGGTTTAAAGAAGCTGCCCGCATTCCTAAAAAAATGTCCAAGGTCAAGCTTTATGGCAATAAAGCGATGTCCTTTCTTATCAGCAAGCTCTGCGGCCAGAAATTTTACGACGTATCCTGCGGCTTTCGGGCCTACTCCCGGGAGACTTTGCTGCAGCTAAATCTTCACGGAGCCTTTACTTATACCCAGGAAACCTTTATCGATCTCGTTTCTAAGCAATTGCGAATTGTCGAAGTGCCGCTGGATGTACAGTATTTTGATGGGCGCAAGAGTCGAGTGGCCGGGAATATCTTTCGGTATGCGGTTAATTCCGCTTCAATCATCACCCGAATATACCGCGACTATTTTCCTTTTAAATTTTTCATGACAATCGCCGCTGCTTCACTAGTGCTGGCAATGGGATTTGGTTCCATCGTCTTGTACTATTATATTACGACCGGACGGTTTATCGGACATGTTTTTATGGCTTCGATTTCGGCGTTTTTTGTTTTGCTGACTCTGCTTTTTTTCTTTGCGGCCGTTGTGACAGATATGTTGGTGCGGATTCGCAATAATCAGGAACGGATGCTGTATCTGGCCAAAAAAAGCCATTATTCCAGCGAGGCTGGTCCGGGAGCCGCCGGTAAATAGTTGGGGCACTTTCTGCAATGCCTTAAGGAGAGCTGATGAAGAAGGATACGCAAGAGAAAAAAAATCTCCATCGTATAGCTGTCGCCGGTGCAGTGATTTGTGCCATCCTTTTCTTTGGGTACGGCGTTTTAGGTCCCAAATTTATCATTGAGACCGGTGAGGATGGGCTATATTTTCTAGCTGATGTCATTAAAGTTAACAGCAGTGATCTGGAGATAACCGAGGATGTCCCAGGGGGGCAGGGGGGTAAACTGCTGAAGCTGGAGCTTGAAATAGTCAGCCGTCCTTTCCGCGGACAACAACTACTTTTAGAAAGTAACGCTTATCCAGCCAACGAGCTCCAAGGAATTGTCTATCATGTTGGTGACCGGGTCATCGTTTACGCTACCTGGAATGAGAATGGCAGCGGGTATCACGATCCTTATGTCGTGGATCTTTACCGGCAAAACAGTTTATTGACCCTCTGCCTAATCTTCGCCCTTTTTTTGCTTTTTGTCGGGGGCAAGCACGGCTTGGGAGCTCTGTGCGGACTTTTAATTACCGGCGCTCTGGTATGGTATTGGTTGCTTCCATTTATTCTTCGTGGCGGTAATCCCCTGCTGGGAACAGCAGGAGTGTGCGCCATAGTCGCTGTCATCAGTGTTCCACTGATAGCTGGCTTTAATCGTAAAACTTTGGCGGCGATTATCGGGGTGGTTATTGGAGTGACTTTGGCTGGCGTCCTAGCGTGGGCGACGGGGAATGCGGCGCGCATCGTTGGCATAGAGTACGATAATGCCAGCATGTTAGCAGTTTTGCCTCAGGCAGCACTCCTCGACATGCGGGGTGTATTTATGGCCGGTATTCTCATTGGCTGTCTGGGCGCGATGATGGATACTGGTTTATCCGTCGCTTCGGCTGTGTATGAGATGCGTGCCCTGCATCCCAAAATGAATCGCCGCAATTTATGGGCAGCAGGAATGAATGTAGGCCGGGATATCCTATCGATGATGTCGAGTACGCTGATTTTGGCGTATGCCGGAACGGCCGTTCCGCTAATGATGATTTTAGCGGCTTATAATATCCCATTGATGGTGATTCTCAATTCGGATATGATAGCAGCTGAGGTGATTCGCTCCATTGCCGGTACTATCGGGTTATGTCTAGCGGTGCCGGCGACGATCCTGGCAGTTTTGGTTTTGTGTAAGGATGGGGAAGATTGCCCGCCTTGCGCAGTAAGTGCGGAGAGCGTGCCGGGCAAGCTCAGCTTGGATGGTGGGCTGTCGACTTCCCAAGATGTTGATGTGCCGGCAGTGATTGTGCCGAACACCTCGCTGCATCATACGCAAAAATGGTGGGATAAGCTTGATGACTAGGGCGGTATTAATTATTTTATGAAAGGGAGATCAAAGATGAGGAAGATGTTTTTAGGTGGGCTGATAGCCTTGATGACACTGGGGATGCTGACAGGTTGTTTTAGTAGCGGAGAAGTCGAAGATGCGGGCAGCGAGGCGCCGGTTGCCGAGAATATCGCCATTGAGGAGGCAGACGACAAGGGCCAGCAAGCGGTGGAATTTTTGCTGGCTGAAGTAGGCGAGATCGCGGCATTTGAGCAGATGATTGAAGACAACAATCTTGAAAATGGGACGGACAACAAGTTGGTAATTTATATTAATGGTGAACCAGATCCGCTTTCCAGTGATAGCTACCAAGCGTTTTACTATGATATCTATGTCGGGGAAGATCTTGGTAGTCATACAAGCCGCTATGCCACATTTCTTGTCCAGCAGGATTTTGAAGAAATTTTGGTAGATGATCCGGTAACTGGTGAATACATCAGTCTGGCCGACTGGCGTAGCCAATGATTTAATTTCATTAACTCTTGTTTTTTCTTTCGATTTCCGTTAGGATGGTGCGGGCAGAGAGTTGCATCTGCTAATATTTATTAAGAGCAGGAAGTGGCGAAATGGAAGAAAAAATGCAATGCTATCATTGCGGAGCGGAGTCGCTGACAGAAGAGGAAAGAGAAGAATGCTTGTGCAGCGAATGTCAGCAAGGCATTGAAGAACGGTTGAAAAATTTCGAGCTTGAAAAAATATAATTAAAATGCACCGGGAAAGGATAAATTGACACCGCTTTTTATTGAGGAGAGCGGTGTTTTTAATTCTTGTCGAGCAGGAAAATTGGTATCCGGTGGCGAACATTTATGTTAGCTAGCATTGCCATGAAGGGGGTAGCAGATGTCAGGAAAGCAGCTTGGTGATAATACTTTGTTTCTATTAAGTGGGTTACTGGAATCGCTAGAAGATATCGTCTTCTTTAAAGATCGAGAAGGCGTTTATTTGGATTGCAACAACGCATTTTCAAAAATGCTCGGCAAGGATAGAACAGAAATTATCGGCACAACCGACTACCAGCATTTTGATTTGGAACAGGCTGATTTTTTCCGAAAAAATGATCTGAGGGTGATTGAAAGCGCCCAAGGACGCCACAACGAGGAAGAAATTGTTGATGCAAATGGAAACAACATAGGAATTGTAACCTCCGGAACTATGGCCCCTTCTCTTGGAAAAGGAATTGGAATGGGTTATGTAAAACCTGAATATGCTAAAGCGCGTTTTGAGACCCCTGAAAAACTCTTTGAGGATTTTAAGATAGGATACATTACGCCAACGCATTTGCACGTTGAAGGGCAACTTCAACTCACTCA
>CAZWXO010000042.1:0-2808 GCA_964637885.1 uncultured bacterium | reverse complement strand
TACATGATGTTGGCAAGATTGATACACATTCTCTTGATGAAAATGGAAAGCATCTTTTATTAGACACCTTAAAATCTCCTTTGCGTAACGGGCTAGGAGAAATCATCGGCATAACCGGCATTGTCCGTGATATTACAGCGCAAAAAAAACATCAGAGCGAACTCGACGGCATCGTTAATAATATGACCGACGCGGTTTGGTCGATGTCTTGGCCAGCTCGGCAGATGCTCTTTGTCAGCCCGTCGGTTGAAAAAATATATGCCTTTCCCCGAGATGCCTTTATGGATAACGGGGATTTGATGCTACAAGTTGTTCATTTAGATGACAAATCCTATGTTCAGCGGGCTTATGGGGCTTTGCCGGAGAGGCACAGCAACGATCTAGAGTATCGGATAATCAACGGAGAGGGAACACCCGTCTGGGTCAATGACAGGCATCGACTGATATTTACAGATGCAGGTAAAGCCTCGCATATCGACGGTGTCATAACAGACATAACCAGCCGAAAATTGGCGGAAGAATCGATAAATTATCAGGCTGGTTTTCAAGTTCTCGTCACTAGCGTTTCGACAGATTTTGTTACTGTCAGTACGAGTAATTATGATGGAAAAATAAATTCGATGTTGCAAAAAGTCGGAGAGTTCTTTGATGTGGACCGCACCTATTTATTTACCATCAATTGGCGGGAAGAGACGATGAGTAATTCCCATGAATGGTGTCGTGAAAGCGTTGTGGAGCAAAAACAATGCGGGCAGAACATTGCTTTGGCCAGTCTTCCATGGTGGAAGCAGCAACTGGAGGCGCGAATCCCTATCCATATTCCCGAGGTGTCGGAACTAGCGGCGGAAGCAGGCACCGAGCGGGCTGAATTTGAGCGCCAGGGAATAAAATCTTTGCTTGCAGTTCCAATCATCAACGACGAGCAGTTATTGGGTTTTTTTGGTTTTGATGCGGTTCGGGCGCTGCGCTGCTGGAATGACTTACAGGTCAGCTATCTGCAAATCATTGCCAATATTTTAGCGGATGCCCACACCAAGGTTTTGGTGGAGCGTGAACTATTGCGCGCCAAGGAGATTGCAGAAATAGCCAACATTGCTAAAAGTAATTTCCTGGCCAACATGAGTCATGAGATCCGGACACCGATGAATGGCATTCTCGGTTTTCTGTATCTGCTGGAGAATTCAGCGTTAGACAAGGAGCAAAAAGAGTACCTAGAAGCGATTAAGGATTCGACTGACACCCTAATGATAGTGATTAATGATATTCTAGATATTTCCAAGATTGAAGCGGGCAAGATCGAGTTGGAGGAAATATCCTTTGATCTTATCTCGACTGTCGAGGCAGCGCTGACATCATATACAGCGAAAGCAAAAGAAAAGGGTTTAGAGATAAATATGTTGATCCGTTCCGACGTACCTCACTTGGTTCAGGGTGATCCGACGCGTTTGCGGCAAATAATCAGCAACCTGATCAGCAACGCTGTCAAATTCACCGAAGAGGGAGACATCTTTCTTGAGGTTCGATTGTCGTGGGAGGCTGCTGGGGATTGTGAAATTGAGTTTCTTGTCCGGGACACTGGCATCGGGATGAGCCAGAAGGTGATCGACAAGCTTTTCGCGCCATTTACCCAGGCCGACTCATCCTCGACCCGGCAATATGGCGGAACCGGTTTAGGTTTGGCAATTTGTAAATCGATAGTTGAAATGATGGATGGCAAGATATGGGTCGAGAGTAGCGAAAAAAATGGTTCTCGTTTCTATTTCACAGTCAAGTTAAGAAAAAACGCGGCGAATGGAAAAATGGCTTTGCCAGATTATCAATTGCTAAAAGGCAAGAAAATTTTGGCGGTGGATGATTGTGGTGTTAATCTTGAAATCATCAAAATTTATTTGGAGGAAGTCGGCTGTATTGTGACTGTGGTTAATAGCGCGATGGAGGCTATCAGCAAGCTACTGACCGCAGACGGGCATCTAATCGATCTCGCTCTCCTGGACTACCACATGCCAAACATGAATGGATGCGATTTAGCAACTGCTCTCAAGGCTATTCCGGCGACACAAGAGATACCACTAATTCTACTGACATCCAAAGTGGGGCAGGGTGATGCAGGAATCGCCATCACCAAAGGATTTGCCGGGTATCTGAGTAAGCCATTCAAGAGGACGGAGCTACTTGACTGTATCTCCTTGGTTTTAGATAAAAGTCAAGCTAACAGTGCGCCTCAGCTGGTGACGAGGCACACGATGGAAGACATCCATTTTCAGAGCCGGCCAAAGATTCTATTAGTTGAAGACAATCAGACGAATCAGGCTTTCTTTGCTAAATTATTACAGCTGAAGGGTTTGGCATGCGATGTCGCCTCCAATGGTGAAGAGGCATTGCGTGCTTGGCGGGTGCAGCCCTACGATATTATTTTCATGGACTGCCAGATGCCGGTGATGGATGGCTATGAGGCTGCCAAGGTAATTCGCTCTGAGGAGGGCGATGGGAGACACATTCCAATAGTTGCCTTGACTGCTTATGCGATGAAGGGGGATGCCGAAAAATGCATTCTTGCTGGCATGGATGATTATTTGAGCAAGCCGGTGGGTGCCGAGGAAATAACCGAGGTGTTGAATAAATACATTACGGATCGCTAGGTAATTAGAATAAGCGCATGGTTAAGGTGCTGTCATCATTTTTATTAGCTTGCTCATTAAAAATGTGAGTGCAATAGCGGTTGCGTGATTGTGTCTGCGAGCTTGGTCGAGGCAGATTTTTTATTTTCAGGATATGTTGAGGAGAGAGATGTACAGGAAAGACGGTGTG
>CAZWXO010000041.1:14164-17556 GCA_964637885.1 uncultured bacterium | reverse complement strand
AAGCGATTCTACTAATACGATGTGTTGTTATAAAAAGCGTCGGGATTTTAGGTTATATATAAATTTTCTAATCTCTGTGTCTTTGCGTCTCTGGGAGCAATAAATTCGTGCTTTATCGTTTTGTTTAGCTCCAAATTAGGTCTGATTTGCTTCGTTTGGGGATCTGGTAAGTTGGGTACATAGGATGCCCAAACATAATTGCTGTCTGGATTTCGCAGTCTTCCGGGACGCCGATTGCTTCGGGAAGTTTTTTGATGTAAGGGGCAAAAAGCATGAAAAAGCCGGCCCAGCAAGTGCCTATTTCGAAGGTGGGGGCTGCCAGCTCAAAATATGTGGCGGCAATCGCTGCATCGATGGAGGCTCCGCTGTTGTTTGACGGAGTATAGGCGATGGCTAAATGAGGAGCATCGCGGAAAAACAAATCGTTCTCTGCTTCCATTTCGTTCATAATGTGCTTGACCAAGTCTCGCATTGGAAAATTTTTATCCGTGGACAAGGTGTGGGTGGCCCACTCGCAGAATAAATCTTCAATTTTTTGCATTGTTTCTTTGTTATGAACAATTAGCCATTTGACAGCCTGGGTATTCATTCCTGTGGGAGCAAAGCGAACAATTTCAATTAGGGCCTCGATATCTTCCCGAGTCACCTCTGTCGTCTTAAAGTTGCGCACTGAACGACGCGAGGTCATGTGGTGAGCTATTTGTTCCGGTGTGATTTTCTTGGAATCGAGCTCGCCTTCATATGTAGAGCCCGATTCAAAGGTTACTTCGATGGCGGAGTCGGGGCAGTGGGCTTCGCATTGTCCACATAGAAAGCACTTGTCAGCGTTTTCTGGAATAACGGCTGCCTTATGAGTTTCGTAGTCGATTTCTAGCACCCCGACTGGACAGACCTTGGTGCAAATCGCGCACCCCGTGCATTTTTGTTCATCGATGTTTAGCATTTTTTTTCCTCCTTCTAAGTTTGTTTTACTGTCTTATTCTTTGGCGAGCTTGATATTTCGTTTTAGATAGCGAGATTTATTCTTAATTTTATCGGAATAATATTCCGTTATACGGGGAACAGTCACGAGGCTTCTGGCGATGAGTTGGGGGCCATGCCCATTGTCAAAATAATCGATACGAAGTTCTTCGCTCTCATAGACGGCATTTTTTGGGATGAAAACCTTGACGTCCCCTAGTTCTGTGCAGAGAAAATCTTCACCATTATCCGGTTCTCCGGCAATCACGGCTGGAGAAAAATAGACATGGTCTCAGCCGCCAAAGATATTGACATAGATAGAATCGGTGTAATTGCGTAAAAAGTTGTTTGCCCGGTCTGTAAGTACGACATTCATTTTCTTATCTCCTGCATTTTTGTGTGCTTTAAAAGCAAGTGTTTTCACTGATACTATTTTACAGTGGAAAAGAGTTGATGTACACTCTAAGAAAAAGGTAGGGGTGATGTAGATGTTGCGTACAGTTGTCGAGCCAGGTGTGTGTGGAATGGATACAGAGATACGGGTTGAGGGAGATATGATGAGTGCAAACATTGTGATTACAAGTGATTGTCCACATATCAAAAAACTTGCAGCCGAGGTTACCAGCGCGAGTCCGGTCCAAGATGTATTTAAAAATTTTGCGAGTTCGGACATTTATCGCTTGGCTGCTGAGCATTGCCCGCATTTGGCATGCCCTGTTCCTATGGCGATTGTTAAGTCATTGGAAATTGCTGGAGGGCTGGCTCTGCCACAAGATGTCAAGGTTACTTTTTATCAGGAATAGAACTTTTATTGTCCTACAACTGTTTTTGTGTTATTATATAGCGCACATAAAAGAATTAACAAAAGCTGAGATCAGGAAGAGTAATCGTTACGTTTTTGCAAGGGATGCGCCGCCGCGACTGTAAGCGACGCTCTGAAACCGGCGATGAAGTTCACCTGGGAGCTGCCGACTGAAATCATTACGAGTGTAGGTTGGGACGGATCCCACCGTTAGCGGGGATATAAGCATTTCGATGCTTTTACTGAGGCGTTTTTCGCAAAATTGGGTGGTACCACGGATTCTCCGTCCCTTGACCGGGCGGAGTTTTTCATTTTTTAGACATTAAATATCGTTAACGGAGGTAGAGAGATGCTGCTGGAAAAAATCGATCAGTTAAAAGAGCAGGTGCTGAAGAATTTTGATGAGGCTACGACTGCGGATGCCCTTGAAAAAATTCGCGTCAGCATTCTAGGCAAAAAAGGGGAATTGACTTCGGTAATGCGGGAGATGGGAAGCCTGTCGGCCGATGTTCGTCCTTTGGTCGGGCAAAAGGCTAATGAGCTGCGCCAGCTTGTCGAAGAAGAGCTTAAGAAACGCCTTGATCTGGTGCAGGGTCAGGAATTGACGCATAAGCTAGCGCAGGAGGACGTCGATGTAACGATGCCGGGCCAGGCTACTGAATGGGGACACCGTCATCCCCTGCAAATAGTGATGGACGACATCCGGACTATTTTTTCGGGAATGGGTTTTTCCATTGAAGAGGGGCCGGAGATTGAGACGGATTTTTATAACTTTGAGGCATTGAACTTTCCTCCAGACCATCCCGCCCGTGACATGCAAGACTCTTTTTATGTATGGCCGGAAGGTCTTCTTCGCACGCACACGTCTCCTGTTCAAGCACGGGCAATGGAGCGAATCTGCCCGGGGCTGCCGGTGAGGTTTATTGCACCTGGGCGGGTGTATCGCAAAGATGAGATGGATAGCAGCCATTCACTGATGTTTGGTCAAGTCGAGGGTCTGGCGGTAGACGAGGGAATTAGTATGGCCGATTTGAAGGGCGTGTTGGACCGTTTTGCCGAGGAAATGTTTGGGGCTGGTCAGAAAGTCAGGTTTAGGCCTAGTTTTTTCCCCTTCACCGAGCCATCGGCAGAGGTCGATGTCAGTTGTATTATCTGTCGAGGACAGGGCTGCAGGGTTTGTTCCCAGACTGGATGGCTTGAAATAATGGGGGCAGGGATGGTTCACCCTAATGTTCTTGCCAAGGCTGGCTACGATTCGCAAAGAGTCACGGGATTTGCCTTTGGGATGGGGCTGGAAAGAATTGCCATGTTACGGTATGGGGTGGATGACATTCGTTTGTTTTATGAAAACGATGTGCGGTTTTTGGCACGTTTTTAAAGTTTGCTGTGTAGATTGGAGGATAAGTTAAATGGAAGTATCTTATAAATGGCTGCAAGACTTTTTGCCACTAACAGTTACCCCGGAGGAGCTGGCTGAAAAATTAACGATGGCAGGAGTCCCCGCCGAAGAAATTAGCAAGCCTGGAGCAGGCATAACATTGGTCAAAGTCGGTCGTCTTGTGTCGATGGAAAAACATCCCGATGCAGACAAGTTAAATGTCTGTAAAGTTGACACTGGAGATGGCATCAA
>CAZWXO010000041.1:8696-14154 GCA_964637885.1 uncultured bacterium | reverse complement strand
TGTTTGTTCCATCGATGTGGGAGAGGCAGAGAAATTATCTATTGTTACCGGAGCTACAAATCTGCATGAGGGCGCCTTGGTGCCTGTGGCGATGCACGGGGCTGTGCTCCCAGGTGGCGTCAAGATAAAACGCGGCAAACTGCGAGGCGTTGAATCTGAGGGGATGCTTTGTTCGGCCAAGGAATTAAACCTCGATCTTGATTTGCTGTCTGTAACGCAGCGCGAGGGGATTTATCTGCTGCCAGATGAGCTTCAACCGGGCGCCGATGTCGTCGCTGCCCTTGGCCTTGATGATAGCATTCTTTCTTTGGAGCTGACTCCTAACCGTGGCGATTGTTTTTCCCATATTGGAGTGGCGCGGGATGCCGCGGCTCTTTTTGGCGGTAAAGTTGTGCGACCAGATTTCACCCTAGCCGAAGTTGGTGACGCGGCGAGTCGGAGCGTGCAGGTACAAATAGACTCGCCGCATTGTAGTCGCTATATTGCCCGGATAATTAAGGATGTTAAGATTTCCCCGTCGCCCTTGTGGCTTTCAAATCGGTTGCGCAATCTTGGGTTGCGCAGTATCAATAATGTTGCCGATGTTACTAATCTGGTGATGATGGGTTTTGGGCAGCCGCTGCACGCTTTCGATCTCAAGAAAATCCAAGGTGGCAAAATCATCGTTCGCCAAGCCATGGACCGAGAAAGATTATTGACACTCGATGGTACCGAGCGACTGTTGGACAATTCGATGACAGTCATCGCCGATGAAGCTCAACCAGTGGCTTTGGCGGGAGTCATGGGAGGACTTGCTAGCGAAGTTTCTAATTCGACGACAGAGATTTTACTTGAGTGTGCCTTGTTTGAAGGCATCACCGTCCGAAAAACTGCTCAAAAACTTGCCTTGCGTTCTGAGGCTTCCAACCGCTACGAGAAGGGCATCGATGCGGCTCAGATGGAGTATGCTATCGACTATGCTGCCTGGCTGATTGCTGCAGTTTCGGGGGGTAGGGTTGAGCAGGGCCGAGTCGAGGCGGGAACAAAACACGAGGCTTTACGTCAAATCGACTTTGATCATGAACGCATTAATCGAATTTTGGGAACCCAGCTTTCTCAGAGCCGGATGATTGAAATTTTGGAATCATTGGGATTTTCCTTCCTTGAGAATCAGCAGGTCTTCATCGTTCCATCATGGCGGGGAGATGTTGTAATTCTGGAAGATTTGGCGGAGGAAGTGGCGCGGATTGACGGCTACGACAATATTCCTGTCAAGCTTCTATCGGGTCAGATAACATCCTCGAGATGGCCGGAGCATGTCGTTGTTGACCAGCAGGTTAGAAACGTTCTTCTTGCCAGTGGTTTTAGTGAAGCAATTAATTTTAGTTTTATCAGTGAAGATGTTTTGAATAAGCTAAACCTAGCTGCTGAGAGCCCTTTACGAAAGTGCGTGGAGTTAAAGAATCCAGTTTCGGACGATTTTAGTTTGATGCGGACGACTCTGGCTGCTGGACTTTTAGAGTCGCTTGCACGCAATATTTCCAGGCAGGTGCGTACGGTAAAGCTTTTTGAAACAGCAAGAGTTTACTCGAAGGATCGTAGTGAAGTTGGTTGGCCGTTTCAGGAAAGATTGGCTTTGGGTGCCGCTTTAACTACGGATGCCCCCGCAGAAGTGGTTTCCCCTGGGGATGAACTTTTTTTTCGTGGAAAAGGTATTATTGAGAATATTGCCAAGCAATTGCGATTGCCAGTGGAATTCAGTCGCCATCATTGCGAATTTTTGCATCCTGGGCGTTGCGCATGTGTTACAATAGCCGGGGAAGTGGTTGGCCAGATTGGCGAAGTGCATCCTCAAGTGGCATCAGCTTTTGAGATACGTCAGAGAGTAATGTACCTTGAGCTGGATTTACAGGTGCTAGCTCGTCTAGAATCAGTCCCGCGGACGCATCTGGAATTGCCTCGGCATCCAATGGTTGAGAGGGACTTAGCTTTTATTGCCGACAATGCAATCCAGGTTAATGACGTCGTGCAATTGGTAAAAAATAGCGGGGCCGCTAATCTTGAATCGGTGCGTTTTTTTGATGTCTATCGTGGCCAGCAATTGCCGCAAGGCAAACAAAGTATTGCCTTCAAGCTTATCTTTCGAGCATTGGAGCGCACGCTAACGGTCGAGGATACGGAAAATGCCATTGGGATAATCGTTGACTTGTTGCGGGTTAAGATGGGGATGGAACTCCGAAGCTAATTCTTGTGAGGTGTGAAATGTCAGAAAAAAGCGATATTTCGGTAAAAGTAATTATCGGCAATGAGGATTATGTGATTTCTGGCGGAGATTCGGAGGATGCAATGCTTGAAATGGCCGAGCATGTGGATCGGCACGTAACGGCGCTGGGCAACCGTTTTCCAACTATGCCGAGACATCGCCTGATGGTTATGGCAGCCTTGAATATCGCTGAAGAATTGTTCGCGCTCAAGCGGGAATACGCTGATTTGATCAACCTGATCGAGAGCGAGGTTAAATAGGTTTTGCCGATAGAATTAACCTGGCTGGATGCCGTAATTGTTTTATGGGTTGGTTTCGGTTTTTTAGTGGGCTATAAAAAGGGAATTATCGGCCAAATTGCTGGGCTAGTCGGAGTAGTGGTTGGATTTTATATCGGGGCTATGTTTTGGGATGAGGTAGCTAGCTTTCTTGAAATTATTACAGTCGGGGCGCTAGGGTGGCCGCTACGGGGAGTATTAGCATTTTTATGCTGTGTTTTTGCAACCTCTTTAGCTTTTAGTTTTTTAGCGATGATTCTAATAAATGGGGCTGGGCAAACCCTCTCAGTGCTTAATCAGGCTGGGGGTGGAGTGATTGGGGTGGCCCGCTCTGTTGCAGGGATAATTATTGGTTTTGCTGTTGTGGGCTTATTTTGGCCGGTAATAGCGTTTGATGTAGTGATGAATTCGATGGTTTCGATCTATTTTGCTGCACTCTCGCTTGATTTTATAGGTTTTGTGTGGCCATTGTTGCCGGAGGTCGCACGCAATTTAAACTTTGGTTTTTAAGGGGGAAAAAAAATGGTATTTAAAATTTGCAAACGGTTCGTCTTGGGGGTAGGGGTGGCACTGCTATGCCTGATCTCTTTCAATGTAGTTGGAGCTGAGGCAGCGAATCCAAAGATTGTTGGTGACGGGAAAAGTGTTGACTTTGGTAAAACTTTGCCGCGCAATATCGATGGATTTTTATCCGCTCCGATTCGGCCACTAGCCAATGCACTAGGAGTGGAAATGACGTGGGATGCTCAGGCAAAAATGGCGATAGTTAAAAATCCAGCTGGTGACCGGTACATTGTCTTTTTAATGGACTCCCGGACAGCTGTTGTCAATGGATCATTTGTGCGACTGGATACGATGCCGCGGATGCTTAACGGGACAGCCGTTGCTCCGGTCAAAACTATTTTGCAGACGCTGGATAGTGATTATAGCTTCGACGGCAAGGCTGGCGTGTTGACTGTCAAGTCCAACCCGGCCGCCACCAATCAGGTTGCTCAGCAGCCCGCACCGGTGACGGTAGCACCGGCGCCAGTGGTAGCGGAGGTGACGCCCGACCCGGCACCCGAGGAAGAAGTCGCAGAAGCGGCTGTTGAAACTACAACATCGGCAGCTGTAACTGCTGGAGCTGTGACGATTGCGCCCACCCCGGAAGTAGAAGTGGCAAAGGATGTCACAGTCGGCGCGACAAGTCATACCATCGCTGGTATCTGGCAGACGGCTGACAAGTCTAGCCTTGCTCTGTCTCAGGCTGATTATGTCGTGGCTGGAAAAGCCTCCTGGGTTAGTCCGGAAGCGGGCGGGGCCGTACGGGGACGCATGGATGGCACCAAGCTCGACCTTTTGCAGTGGATGGACGGAAAAGAAACTACGATTACGCTTCGTTTCGATGCTGATAGCGGAAAATTGATCTTGCTTGAGAATAATAGAGAAGTCCGGCGTTATGACCGATTGCAAAGTTGGAACAATACACCGCTTAAATCAGCGATGACTTTTAACGGACAATGGATGGATATTTGGGGAAACCTGATTGTCATTGAGGTGCCCGTTAACGCTAGTCCCAATCAGTTTATTAATGGATTTTTTTATGATGGTTCTAGCGCTGTAGCTGCTAAACAAATCGGGCGTTTGCGCGGCTCCGTCAAGGACGGGATCTACAGTGGCGAGCTGATTAAAATGGAAAATGGAGCTGAGGTAAAAAGTAGTTTTAGCTTCTCTCTAATGGAAAACGGGATGTTTTTCAAAGGATCTTATGCCTCGCCGGGACAGACTGATCGGAAATTTTCTTGGGATGCGACGCGCATCTCGTTCTAAATACACGTGCTATGCGTAACGGGGACGAGGAAAAATTAAAATATTGTGGGAATGCAAGTGCTATTGCCTTTGTAGGTGATAGCACTTGCTTATTGAATAATTGTGTGGAGGATGACGATGAAACTAAAAGAACTTTATAAAATTGCCTATCAAGCCGGGATGAAAGCTGACCCTCGAGGCGAGAATGAGATGCGCAAGCGCCTTGATAAGCAGGCGGAGAAGTATGCTAAGCTCGATGAGAAAGGCAAATCTCGCTTTGATGTCGAGGAGTTGGAGAACCCCTATGCGGATACGAGAATCATTTTTGGTGATATTGACAAAGAGATCAAAACTGTCTTGGTCGGCATCGATGTCGACGCTCCGGAGATTATCTTAGCTGATCGCTTGCGCGAAAAAGGAATGGAGATCGACCTAGTCATTACGCATCACCCGGTCGCGAGAGCCTTGGCTGATTTGCATAAAGTAATGGATGTTCAGGACGAGTATTTAAGCTGGTTTGGCGTGCCGATTAATGTCGCCGAAGCCTTGATGAGTAAGCGTCGTGGTGAAGTTGAGAGAGGCCTGATGCCAACCAATCATTTTCGCGAATACGATGCTGCCAGATTGTTGGATGTGCCTTTGATGACAATGCATACACCAGCTGACAACCATGTTCATGGCTTTTTGACAGATTTGTTTGCTGAGAAAAAACCCGAATCCGTCGGAGAAATTATCGATATTCTAGAGGAAATTGACGAGTATCGCTATTTTGCTGAAAGAGGACTGGGGCCAAAGCAAATCGCTGGCAAAAAGGACAATCGATGTGGCAAAATAATGCTCGGAATGACGGGGGGCACCGGGGGATCGAAGGAAGTATTTCAATACGCTTCTAACCAAGGGGTAGGAACGATGGTCGACATGCATTTGCGGGAAGAACACCTTAAAGAAGCGGAAAAGCATTATATGAATGTGGTAATCGCCGGTCATATGCCTAGCGATGCTTTGGGTATGAATCTATTACTCGATCAAATCGAGGCACAGGGAGTTAAAATCATTCCTTTTTCCGGGTTCTACCGACGGTCGCGCGCCCATGACTAGTATTGAGAATGTGACTAGAATACCGGAGTTGTTGGCTCCTGCGGGAGATATG
>CAZWXO010000041.1:7758-8686 GCA_964637885.1 uncultured bacterium | reverse complement strand
CTGCTTTGTCGGCTGGAGCTGATGCCGTCTATTTGGGGGGGCGAGGTTTTAATGCAAGGGCTAGTGCCGGCAATTTTGATCATCAGGAATTGCTGGCTGCACGCGACTTGACGGCAAGGCTGGGAAAAAAGGCATACGTGACTTTTAATACCCTTGTAGGTGAGAGGGAGATAGAAGCAGCTCTGCAAGAGCTAGAAAAAATGTATCTCGCTGGATTTGATGCTGTGATTATGCAGGATATTGGTTTGGCGGCATTGGTACGGCGAATTTTCCCGACGTGGAATATTCACGCGTCGACACAGATGACGGTGCATAACTTGGCCGGAGCACGTCAGCTGATGGATGCCGGGTATACGAGAATAATCCCCGCTCGAGAATTGACTATCGCCGCGATTAAGGAATTTGCGATTTGTTTTAGTTATTCCGGGCAATGCTTGATGAGCTCTTTTATTGGCGGGCGCAGCGGCAACCGCGGCAATTGTGCGCAACCTTGCCGGATGGAATATTCTTTAGCTGTCGATGGTGAAAGCGTCAATGCTTCCGGAAACTTTCTTTTAAGTACTAAAGATTTAAATCTATCGCATCGCTTGCCGGAATTGGCAGCTGCGGGGGTTACATCTTTGAAGATTGAAGGTAGGATGAAGCGGCCGGAGTACGTTTGGACGGTGACGTCAGTGTATCGCCGCTTGCTTGATAGTATGCTGGATGGTAGCTGGAGTGAATCCTTGCTAAGCGAAAGTGACGCTCTCTTGGAGCAGGCTTTTTCTCGAGGCTTTACGGAGGGGAAGGCCTTTGCTTCGGCGGCTGATGTTTTAGGGACGAGCCGTCCCAACAATCGTGGAGTATGTGTCGGGCGTGTCGTGTCCTATCAACCCCAAAGCATGCGGGCCGAAATCAAGCTAGATCAGCAAGTAAATCAGGGTGATGG
>CAZWXO010000041.1:0-7748 GCA_964637885.1 uncultured bacterium | reverse complement strand
CGAAGTTTGGGTTACCATAGGGGGGCGAGTGGGGGCATCAGTTGACCGCATATGGGTAGATGACAAAGATGTCTCCAGCGCTGCAGCCGGAACGGTTATGCAGGTGTGGATTGGCAAGCCGGTTTTCCCAGGCGATCGCGTTTTTCGTAACCAAAGCTCGGGAATAAAAGCTGATGCCAGTGCAGCAATTGAGCAGATTGGTATACCAGGAGACGTGGGAGTAAAATTTAGTCTGTCCGGGAATATCGACGAGCATTTAGTGCTGAGGGCAGAGGACGAACTGGGCTTTAAGGCAGAAATCTCAAGTCAGATGGTGATACAGCGGGCCCAAAAACGACCCTTGAACGAAGACATTGCGATTGAAAAATTAGGCCGCCTAGGAGAATCTGGATTTTTTCTGCAGGATTTTAGTTTTGCGGTCGGGCCGGACGCGATGATTCCAGTTAGCGAATTGAATCGGTTGCGACGTGAAGCTGTTGGACAATTGCGGCAACAGCGATTTCAGCGTGACATGACATATGAAGAAAGAAAAGATGCTTTTTTGAATGCTTATGTGCGCCCGGATCATGCCCTGATCCGCAAAAAAACCAATAAAAAAATGTACGCGCTGGTCGTCGATCGTCTTGACGCCATTGTGGCAGCAGCCGAACTTGAAGCGGATTTGGTCTTGCTTCCAATGGGAGGTCGGCAAAGCAAAGGCGCAGATAATATTGTAGATTTAGCCGATGCAGCGGTCCGTAACGGGCTCAATTTCGCGTTGCTCCTGCCGCGTATCAACTATGCTGAATTGGATTGGGATTGGATCCGAATTTGTGGAGCCAGCCACGTTTATGCCGCAAACCTTGGCGACCTTCGTGCAGCAGTCGCGAGCGGGGTGGAAGTCTGGGCGGATTGGTCACTTAATGTCTTTAATTCTCTCTCCCTGGAGGCCGCGCAAAAGTGGGGGATTAGGGGAGTGGCATTGTCGCCGGAGTTGAGCCTCTCGGACATCATCCGCTTAGCTGGAACAACAAAACTACCTTTGGAAGTGCAAGTATATGGCCGGATGGAACTGATGATTAGTGAATACTGCATCTTACAAGGGGACTCTAGCAGTTGCGCCGCGGGAGATTGCCGAGAAAAGAAATATGAGTTGGTTGACAACAAAGAATATCGTTTTCCAGTGGAGTTTGACGATAATTGTCGGATGCATCTATTTAATTCGAAAGTTACTGCAGCGCTAGCTGAGCAGGAATCGCTGTGGGATGCTGGCATCAATCGGCTGCGTCTCGACCTTTCCGGAGCGAGTGATTGGCAAGTGAGAAAGGTGTTGTTTGCTTACCGTCAGTCGATGGAACGGGGAGCTGACTTAGCGCGTATCCGGCTGGATTTGCAAGACACACTATCGGCAGGCTTGACCCGAGGGCACTTGCAGCGTGGGGTTGTCGAGGAATAAAACGGCAAACTAGCATGGTAAAATTTTATCAACAAAGTCAACAAGCCTCACTTTCCTTAATCAGAAAATGAGGCTTGTTGGTATAGTGATTAATTACATGTCTACAGTTAGGGTATGTACTTTTTCCATGATCTGCGACACTTCCCCTTGCATCAGCATTTCCCAGTTGCCGGCATATTCGTAGGTTACAGCAGCGTTTTCGTTAATTCTTCTTGTATATTCAGCTAAATTATGGTCAAATTTTTCCCAGTCTTTCTCATAGACATGGAGCGAGTTGGCGATGTGAGTATATCGTCCGATGGAAACTCTGAGGCCGCATTTATTTAACTCACTTGCAATGTATTCCTGCAAGCGGACAAAGCCCCACATATTCATAAAAGTTGCATTGTATAGGTCGTTGGAACGCATGTATGCCGTACAATTCAATTGGTTTTCCCGGATATCATAGTTTAGGAGCTGTAAGCACGCCGGATCAGTTGTGAAAAAATCGTGTCGCCAGTCCCGAACTTGCAAAACAGCGCGGCGGGAATGGATGTTGCGCTTAAATTCGTTAACTAGTTCCGGTATTTGCTCCGCTATGCGCTGATGATAGGTATAATCCCAGCCATGACCAACTCGTTTGTCCAGAATCCCTTCGACTATTTCAAGTTCGTATTGCATTAAATCCGCCGGCCCACAGATGACCATGCGGCTGATGCGTGGTTCGAGAGTTGGGCGATCGATGTTGATAATCGCAGGAATTTCACGCATGCGGGAATTATAATCCGGGACTGGAACGACCGCACCTTGGTTTTTTAGAGTTAGCAAAGCTTGGTGGTAGGCTTCAGGTAAAGTAGCGCCTTGAATATGAATGTAGTTCATCGCATTTCCCCCTGTCTGTTTTGTGCACGATTCGGAGCTGCCCTGTTTATCAAGTGGAGAAAAAAGTAGGCATAATGCTATAATAGTTTTTGCGTCGTAGCAGTATAGTGGCAAAATTTATCCGAATCATGGCAAAATAATACCCTAGAAAAGAAATTTTGGCTACTCCTGCTAGCCTGTTGGGATATAAGCTTTGTCATTACAATTGACTTCAAATATGTGGGGGCGGAATAACATGGACAAATTGGCGGAGAAGAGCAGGCATGTTTTGCAATACGAGGAAATCAAGGGGCTATTGGCGGAGCAGTGTACATCTAACGCCGGGCAAAGACTAGCGCACCTTTTGCTACCGGTCACCGATGTCGAGGCAGCGGAAGTTTTATTGGATCAGACTGGCACAGCCCTTTCTGTCATGGCTACTTTAGGGGGCTTTCCTTTAGGGGGTTTTGCCGACCTTGGCGAAATTTTTCAACGCCTCCGCTTGGGTGCTCAACTATCCTTGTCAGAATTAGTCAACGTCCTGGATGTGGCTGTAGTCGCCGGCAGATTGCGCAAATTTTTTGACGACCACGGGCCCTACGATGAGTTTCGCGAAATAAGTGAGGGGATTTTCAAATTCCCAGTTATTGAGAAAGAGTTTAACCTCGCCATCGATGAGCATGGGAGAATCGCCGATTCGGCCAGTGTAAAGCTTAGCGATGTCCGGCGCAAACTGCGGGCTGCCGAGCAAGGCGTTCAGGAAAAACTGGCTTCGATAGTAACATCGGGGGAGCACTCAAAGTATTTGCAGGAAAGTCTCGTCACAATCCGCGAGGGGCGCTACGTGGTCCCTGTGCGAGCTGAGTATAAAAATATCGTCCGGGGGATCATTCACGATCAGTCAGCTAGCGGTTTGACTGTCTATATTGAACCGATGGCAGTGGTGGATCTCAACAACAAAATCCGCCAGCTTCAATTGGAGGAGCGTGACGAAATTGAAAGAATCCTCGCGTATTTATCCGGGATTGCCCATGAATTTCGTGAGGATTTGATGCTCAGTCACGCAAATATAGCAGCAGTGGATGTTATTCAAGGCAAAGCGCGGTTGGCAATTAAAATGCGCGCCGTTCATCCCTCCCTGGTGAATGATGGCAGCTTCATCATTAACCAAGGAAGGCATCCCTTGTTGGGTGATAACGCCGTTCCGGTCAGTATTAAATTAGTCCCCGGTTCCCAGGCATTGATTATCACGGGGCCAAACACGGGTGGAAAGACTGTTACTCTAAAAATGGTCGGGCTCTTGTCTTTAATGGCTGCCAGCGGTTTTTTCGTGCCGGCAACGGATGGAACACAAATTACAATATTTAAGAATATTTTTGCGGATATCGGTGATGAACAAAGCATTGAACAAAGTTTGTCAACTTTTTCGTCACATATGAAGACGATTGTTCAGTCGACAGAATTGGCAGATGCCAATACTTTAGTTTTGCTGGATGAGCTTGGAGCTGGAACTGATCCAACAGAGGGGGCCGCTTTGGCGATGGCTATTGTCGATCATTTACTCCATCGACAGGCAAGAATTGTGGCGACTACACATTTTAGCGAATTAAAAGTCTACGCTTATACTAATCCATTAGTGGACAATGCTTCGATGGAATTTGATGTTCAGAGTTTGCGCCCGACTTATCGTTTGTTGATGGGTTTGCCAGGCAAGAGTAACGCCTTTGAAATATCAGCCCGACTGGGGCTCGCAGGTGGAATTATTGAAAGAGCAAAGGCGCGCTTGACTCATGAAAATATCAAAGTTGAGGATTTGATTCGCGGCCTTGAGGAAAGTCAAAAAAAAGTTGCTCTCAAAGAGGCACAGATCGAAATTACTCTTAAAGAGGCGGCTGGCAAGCTCGAGGAGGCCAAGGCCAGTTTTATGCAACTCAAGCGTGACGAGGAAGGTGTTCGTCAAAGAGGTGATGAAAAGCTTCGAGTATTGTTAGCCGAGGCCGAAGAACAAGTTAATCAAATTCTCGAAGCGGCCCGTCAGCAGGCCCAGGATTATAATGCGCGGGAAGCAGAACAATTAAAACATGAGGTCAGGAAAAAACTAAGAGAATCCAGAGGGAAGCTTGCCAAGGAGCCTGCGGCAGAGCGGCAAAAGACCCAGGAATTAGCTGTGGGTGATGCTGTAGAATTAATCGGCTTGGATAAGCGCGGTGTGATTAAGGAAATAAAAGGCCCGGATGTCATCGTCCAAGTCGGGGGGATGCGGGTCAGTGTAAAAAAAGACAGTCTATTACCTGATACGAGTGTGGCAGGTTCGGCACAAGGGGCACGTCGCCTAGCGAAATCCTTGGGAATGGATAAGGCGCGTTCGATAAATATTGAGCTCGATTTAAGAGGAATGATGGTTGATGAGGCCTTGGATGCCACTGAAAAATACATTGACGATGCTTATTTGGCAGGATTGTCCCTAATCTATATCATTCACGGCAAAGGCACCGGAGCGCTTCGCAGTGCCATCAGAGAAATGCTCAAAAAACATGCAATGGTTTCATCTTTTGCGCCTGGAGCTTTTAACGAGGGCGGAGATGGTGTCACTGTCGCCCGTCTTAAGATCAACTGAGGGTGAGGAAGGTGTTGCTGGGTTTTAGTTTTTAATGAGGCTGGATGTTGCCCCTTTTAGCGGAGGCGTATACCAGCAAAAAATTTAAATCAAAAAGAAGGAGAGCTATCCGAGTCGGATGGGTTCTCCTTCTTTTTTAAAACAATGAGATGTCGTTAGTACCTAAACACTAAAAGGTTAATGGATGGGACAGTATTCTGTTGGTTGCTCACCAAGCTTAAACCTTTTTAATTCATTGTTGCGACAATTTTCTGTGGCCAGATATCCGGACTCAGTGCACACTAAAACGTAAACCATTTTGTCAGTGCCCTCACCAGTCGAGGTGCCAGGCCCAGGATCAACCGTCCCCCCCGGTTGCGTAATTTCGGGGTTGGTGCCTGGTTGAGCACCGGGTTCTCCCGGCTCAGGCAAAGGAATTATTGGGAGTTCTTCTTCATAAGGAATGATAGTGCCATCGGGTAGCATGATTCCTCCCGGGGTGGCAATGTGCAGTGCACAAACTTCCGTTGGAACAGTGCCTTTCAGGAAGTAAACGCCCATCCCCTCGTCTTCCGCACAGAATTCCCCTGGTAGCAAGCCGCTGATACGCGAGACCGCGATGGGGCCCGCCACGTCTCCGGGCCGCTTGAAGTCCCGTGCAGGAATCCCTTGGACTGCCTTGCGCATATATTTGCCCCAGACGCCAGCTGCATAGGAGCTGGAGACACGGTTGCGGCGCATGTAAGCTTTGCCAGCATTGGCGTCGTCGCCACCAATCCAGACTGCCGTCGCTAAATCCGGGGTGTAGCCGACAAACCAGGCATCGGTATAGTCCGACGTAGTGCCGGTCTTGCCGGCAACAGGACGACTCAGGGAGGCCCGGGATCCAGTGCCTCCGTTAATAACGTTTTTCATCATCGTCACCATAATGTAGGCAACTTGTGGAGAGATGGCCTTTTTCTTGGTAGTTTCGCCTTTATACAGCACATTACCATGACGATCTTCGATGCGAAGAATCCCGCTGGGCTTGACCCAGATTCCACCATTCGCGAAAACTCCGTACGCACTAGCCATCTCCAGGGGAGATATACCTTTGGTCATACCACCCAGGGCCGTTGCCAATTGTTTATCATTGACACTGCCTTCTCGGACAATCGTCGTCACACCCATACGCTCGGTAAGGTCCAAAACTTTGTCAACCCCGACCTGATGCATGGTTTCCACGGCAACGGTATTGATTGATTTTTGCAAAGCGTAGCCGATGATAGTAGGGCCTTCGCAACCTCCGCTGTAATTTCGCGGACTCCAGCTGCCATAACGGTAGGCTTTGTCCTCAATCATCGTCGCTGCTGTCATGCCATTTTCAAGAGCGGCGGCGTAAACAAAAGGTTTAAACGCAGATCCGGGTTGTCTTAGCGCTTGGACTGCGCGATTAAATTTCGTTTTCTGGTAATCGCGCCCTCCCACCATTGCTTTAATGTGGCCAGTTGAAGGGACCACAGTAACAACAGCGATCTGTGGCTGTTCAATCCCATTTGAGTCAATTTCGCCTTTTAAAATGCCGGAAGAAACGCTTTCACGGACAGTAGTTTCGGCATCGTTTTGCATTTTTTGATCCAATGTCGTATAGACGCGCAAGCCCCCGCGAAAAATCTCCTGTTCGTCGTAACCTAGCTTATACAGCTCGTTGATGATAAAATCGGTGAAATAAGGAGCGATGCGGACTTGTTCCTCGCTCTCCTCAGTCGTCTGGATTAGCGCCGGAACCTCTTGCTTGGCTTCTGTTGCTTGACTCGTGGTTATGTAGCCTTGATCGGCCATAGCATCTAAGACGAGGTCGCGCCGCGCAAGAGCGTTATCGTAATTCTTGTACGGGGAGTAGTAGGTAGGAGCTTTGGGAATCCCAGCGATTAACGCACATTCAGCCAAGGTTAGCTCTAGCGCTTCTTTGCCGAAGTAAATTTCCGAAGCTAGCTCAACTCCATTGGCCCCACTTCCGTAATTGACTTGATTAAGATAGAATTCGAGGATTTGCTCTTTGCTGAATTTTCTCTCGAGCTGCACTGCCAGCATCTGCTCTTTAATTTTGCGATCCCAAGTTTTTTCTCTTGTTAAAAAAGCATTGCGAGCTAATTGTTGTGTAATTGTACTGGCGCCTTGTTTTTTGCTCATCGAAGAAATATTGACAAAAACTGCCCGCATTATGCCTTTAATGTCGATGCCAATGTGTTTGTAAAATCTCTCATCCTCGATAGCAATAGTGGCATATTGAAGGTTTTTAGGGATTTGGTCGAGGGTTATCGGGTTGCGATTTTCACCAGCATGCAATCTCGCAAAGACTTCACCTTCACTATCCATTAAATAAGATGTAACCGGAGGCTGGGGAGCGATAGCTTGGGGAATATCGTCAGCCACGCTGATTAGGATAACAATACCTGCTAATAGTCCAATGCAGAAAACAATGACTCCTAGCAAAAAGAAGTTCTTGAGAATCTTCAAAAACCTCTTGCCGTGTTTTTTTTCTTTTGGGGGTTTTTTCTTGGTGTCCTTAATGGTTTTGCTTGCCATAGCATTAGTTCCTCCTGGAATGTAAGGTTGCCCTAGGGCACTACTCACAGCATTATACCATAATTCGAAAATGTATAAACTGTTGGACGCAGATCAGAAGGAATGGTTGCAATTTGCATTGCCCTCAAGAAGGGTGTTTTCGAACATGCGTCGAATAAGCAAAATTTGAGTTTATAAATGCTTTTATCTTTTATGAGTCGTATATAGTGGTTAAAAAAAATAAAATAAAAATTAATAAAATAAAGTTGCAATTAACTCTTGCCAATGACTAGTTAAAGTGATATATTAATCGAGCGCCTGATGAAGCGG
>CAZWXO010000040.1:17251-17640 GCA_964637885.1 uncultured bacterium | reverse complement strand
ATTGTTATAGTTTTCCCCGAAGCCAGTTGCTTGATGCTGACATAACGCGTCTTAATAACCGGCGGTGGATCAATTGGGTCTGGCCCGATGGGATCAGGATTTGCCTGTTTCTCCTTGGCGGCTATTTCATCAAGGCAACGAATCCTCAGGGCATCGCTTTCAATGCGAATGTTTTTAACATCAGGTATTTTGTTGGCGCTCTTGAGTTTATCCTCAAGCTCGGTAAACCGCTGGAGAAAACCTGACTGTAATTCTTCGGCAAACTCCTTGCCGTTTAATTCTGCCAATACCTGCGCTTTATCGTTTGCGAGCTCGTCTTTGACGGGAGCAGCCTCTTTATCCAGTAACGCCCCGTAGTGGTTGCGAAAGTCCTCGATCAACGGCGGCAG
>CAZWXO010000040.1:16642-17241 GCA_964637885.1 uncultured bacterium | reverse complement strand
GGGGTTTGTCATCTCAAGAATGGCACGGAGGGCCTTGGCCAGATCGATAACCTGATGGTCGACGACATAGGTCTTGCTGAGAGCGTAGATATCAGCAAGGCTAAGCGCCTTGATGAAGATATCGTGTTGCTCGCCATTAAAAAAAGCCTCGACGGGGATAATATCTTCCGCTAAATTTAGAAGCTGATCATGTTGCTTTTCGATTTTTTGAAAGAACTCCGCCGGATTGTGCTGCTCGCTTAGCTTAGTTAATGCGGTCTTGAGCTCGAGCAGGGTTGTCTGCCCCGGATAACGCGATTCCTGCAGGTAATGTGCCTCCAGCTTGGTGAGTTCCTTAATTTTTTGCTGGGAGCGGCTACGAAAACTTGCCAACAAAGCGTCATCGACGTCACTGATACTCGTCAGCCCGAATAATTCCTTGATGATTTCCTTGGTATATTTGATTTGGTTAGGGGTCGCTTTTTCCCGCCGCTCGATGATTATTTTATCGAAATATTCTTCAGGAAATAAAAATGTTTTATACAGATTGCTTTTTATATCTTTTTTTTCAAAAATATTTCTTGAAGTTATAGTACTGTCAAGCCACTGTTTTCCATTGT
>CAZWXO010000040.1:14515-16632 GCA_964637885.1 uncultured bacterium | reverse complement strand
CCGCTCGATGATTATTTTATCGAAATATTCTTTCTTCGTCAGGTAACGGACAAATTCGGCGGCATCGGTATTAGCAGAGGTCAAAATCTGGCTGTTCATCGTCAGAGAGACCTTGCCCTGGCGATAAAGGGCCGCCACGAGCCACTGCACATCTAGGTCGATATAGCCATAGGGAGCCTTGGAAAACCGGTCCAATAAATTTTTCAAGGTGGTCTTTTGGTGATGCTGGGTATTTAAATTGATAATCTGCAGTAATTCGTCGAGGGCCAAGGGATTAGCCTCCGCATCTTCCCCCTCGATACTTCCGGCATGATTGAACTGTTGCTCGATATCGGCCAGGCTGGGATGGAAAACAATATTTTTTAATTTATGGTAGTAGGCCTCCACCAGTTTGCCCAAAGCCTCATGCAGGCGATCGGCAGGTTGCTTACCCCCTATGCTCCCCGTTGGCGAAGATCTGGGCATGAGCCATGGCGTCGGAGAGCAAGGTTCGACTGCGGGTCAGCTTTTCCTGCAGCTCACTTTGCTTGGCGGTTTTGATGGCGGCATAACCAGTACCAAAGCCCTCGGGGTTTTTCGTGATGTATTTGCTGATTTGCAGGGCTCCCTGCATTTCTTCGAGGAAAGAGGCATCGGCAGGCAAATAGACAAGCACGTTGGGCTCTTGATTAGAGAGCAAGCGCAGATTAGCCTCGGTGTATTCAGTTTCATTATACGGAGTGATTACCCGCACGCCGATGGGGTGGCCGAGGTTGCTTTTATAATGGCGGTCGTCGACGATTTGGTTGAAAGCAAAGTTATACCGGAAGCTGTATTTATATTTCTTGTACTCAGACAAGATATCGTCAAAGATCAGCTCGGAAACTTTATTGATCAGTTCCCCGGCTTCAACATTGACATTCTTAATCGCTCGATTGATATCCTGCTCTTCATCGGTGAGGAAGCTATAAATATCACCGTTTTTTTGCACCAGTGTCTGCCCCACCAGCCTGTGCAGGGATTCCTCCACTTGTTTTTTCAGGGTTAAGCGGTCGGCATCAATCGAGCTGACCATTAAGGTAGTCAGGTTCTCGACGTTGGCTGGTGTCTCCTTGATGTATTTAATCACACACAAAATCTTCAGCAGCTCGACATCCGCAGGTGCAAGCTTGCTGTTTTCACTGGCCCGAGTAATGACAATGCTGTGGGTGTGATCGATGAACCGGTGCAGAGCGTTGTAGAAGGAGTTAAAAGGAATCAGCAGCCCGTCAGCTTCAGCAAGAACGGCTAAGGCTGATTCACGAAATAGGGCCAGCATCGAACGTTCTCCCTCGGAAAGATGTTTACCTGAGGCACCATGCTTGCGGATGGCGGTCAGGACATCGCCTAAAAGATTGAATTGATAAGGGACGAAGGGGTAAATCGCAGCGAAATCATCGCGACTGGCGTAAAACTTATGCTCGGCTTGCGCCGAAAAGGTCAAAAGATTTTTTAAAATGACCTCTTTGTTGTCATAAAGCAACCGAAGCGAATCGGTGGCGGTCGGGGTTTTAGCGAGGATACGTTTGCGGATTACCTCGTCTACGTTGGCGCTGGAAAGAGACAAACGGGTGTCGAAACGCCCCTGTATTTTGGAGAAATCGTCACTTTTGACCTTGGTGATGGAGTCGATATCCTGCTGGCTGGTGACGATCATCCAGACCTTGCCCCGGCATAATTTACCAAGATCTTCGGTGATTGTTTGCAGATTGAGCATCATCTTGGAATCGTCGCCGATATACTGGCCGATTTCATCGACCAGAAAGACAAGATGATGTTTCTCCCCCTTGCCCTGGCAATAGCTTTGGATGAGCTTGGCAAAATCATCGATGCTGATCTGGTAGCTTTGAGTTGCTTGCTCACACCAGACGCGGGCGGCATCGCTGCTCATAATCGACAGCTGGGCAAGAGCCGTGACCAGCTCGTCCTGGATGAAGAAAAAGTCATTGCGGGCTTTGTCCCACGGTGTACCGCTAATCTCTTTAAACACCTCCGTAAAGGCGTGATAGTTCCCGTCTTGCGTTAGCTTGCGTTCCAGATCGGCCACATAAGGCAGCGCCCCGCAAAAGCCCTGCATCTCATTGAAGACCCGCAGAAAA
>CAZWXO010000040.1:14029-14343 GCA_964637885.1 uncultured bacterium | reverse complement strand
CTTCTTTGCTTTGGGTAGTGTCGGCAACGCTTTTGCAATCAATATTAAAAATAACTATGTCGGCCGGGCTGCTGGCGGCAAGCTGCATATCCGCCATCACCATGCCATCGGAGATTTTATCGTCCGCGGTGAAAAAGCGGATGGCTTCGGTGCCTTCGATGGACTTGTTCGCCAGTAAGTACGAAAGAATTTTTAAAAAGTGGGATTTACCACTGCCAAAAAAACCGGAGATCCAAACCCCCATTTTGTCGGTTGGGCCGGTGACCCCCTTTTTGTAGGCGGCAAAAAAGTCACGAAAATGTTTGGCGAGTTCT
>CAZWXO010000040.1:12152-14019 GCA_964637885.1 uncultured bacterium | reverse complement strand
CTACATATTCATCAAGCTCCTGAAAGACATTGGCAGAGTCGTCCTGCCCCACCTTGATAACACCTTTGATGTCACGCTCAATAGGCTTTACAAACATTTCACCGATACGCATCTTTCCACTCCGTTCCTTCTTTAATTAATATTAAAAGCGCGATAATAGTTGTCATCCTCGATGGTGCCAAAGATGTGCAGGCTATGCCCGGAGTATTCTCCGGGGAAAAACATGATCACCGGGATACTGTCGAGGACCTGGCCCAGCGTATTTAAAACATTGTGCGAACGGATGACAGGAAAACATTTACCGACGCCCGTGAGAAAGAGGACGCAGTTTTCCGTAACCTGTTGTAAGATGTGCTGCACCAGTAGATTAGGGTTGTCTGTCAGGCGCAATGTGGCGCGAATAGGTTTGCATACAGCCTCTAAGTTTTCTTTTGCGGCCTCAAACTGAAAGCATTTCTCCAGAAAACCCCGTTCCCTCAAGATATCCATCATCAGGATATATAAATCAACCTCGACTATCGTGTACCCCGGGATAGCCTTGCCAACCTTATTCTTCAAATAACTGACGTGGCTACGCACCAAAAGCTCATCCTGCGGCGGATAGGCAAAGACATAATATCCGATCTCGTTACCCAAGCCCCGGTTACGCTGAAAACTTTTTTCCAGCAACATAGTTTCCAGTTTATCGAGGCGACCCGCGGTACTACTCATGGTTATGCACTCCCGTCAATGCTACTATGTATTCGCTTTGTCCATTTTGAGCAAAATGCTGCCCTAACTCCGGGACAACGACCGGCACCTGAAGCGTCCCCTTGCCAGCTTGCCGAATAACCAGGCCCGCCTCCTGCAAAACCTTCCAGTAGCACTGCCGCAGCTTGGTCATCGTCGCCTCGCTCCAGGCGGCAATTTCCTCATACTGCTCGGCTTTCGCTGTTAGAAAATTATTGATATCCTTGTCCTGCAAGAATAAATCCCCAAGAATAATCTTTCCACGAAAAACATCGTGCATGAATTCAAAAAAAAGGCGGTCGCTGCGCATCACTGCGTAGAGCAGGGTTTGCTTGGCTGAGGATATGTCCCCTTCCGCCACCGTGTGCAGCAAAAACTTGTCCAGCTTGTCCAAGCGACGATATGCGCCATTAATGATCTCGATTGTTCGATATGGTGCCGCCACCTGAAAGAGGTTTTCTTGGAGACACAGCTCCCGAATTGCTTCTTTACTCATCCCCTGCTCCATCAGGCGCGCGATCTTGCGGGACTCGTTAAACCAAAATAAACGGGAAACCATTCCAGCGCTATACTGCATTGCCATCACCTTCTCTATCGTGCTTTGTTAGGCAAAATGCCAACACCAGAAGTATACATAATATTAGAGGCGGGGGCAAAAATCACAACAAATGGTTTGCTATCAGCGAGCCGTAAATTAACTCTGAGCATTCCGGCTGCCCGATCATCCTTTCAAACAAGTGGCATACTCATCACTGGCACTCAGATGGTAAAAAATTTCGTCGACATTTACACTGAGTGCTCTATTGCTGCTACAAAGCCCCTGACTGAAGCGGGCGAAGCACCGCAGAACCAATTTTGCATCTCAATATCATTATAAATCTTAAAGTGGACAGTTAAGGGAAATTACAATAAAATAAATAAAATTTTTTATAATTTTTTTAAAAAAGCTGCAAAAACTCAAAATTGCATCCTCGGCCTAACTTCCAGACCTTTTAATTATACCCATATTCCTAACGAAAGGTAGTTTTTCTTTGGAAAATGTATCGTTTTGAGTAATGAAGGTATTAAAAAAGCACTGCGCCATGCAGTGCCTTTGGTCAATGATTACTTCGGCATCCGGGTAAAAAACATCATTGAT
>CAZWXO010000040.1:0-12037 GCA_964637885.1 uncultured bacterium | reverse complement strand
GAGGCCAAAGTAGGCGGCTACGGCATCAGTGACGGCCTCGTTGGCAGCGCTGTCCACCGGGGGGGCAGTCACCTTGACACGCAGCTCGCCGCTGGCTAGCTTTTCAACGGCTGTGCAAGAAGCACGCGGGATGACCCGGACAGCGACGACGACTCCGTCAGCGGTTTGCCGCACGCTCGTCCTCGCCACTCGCTCCGGCAATGACTAAAGGTGGCACTTCGATAGTGTGGCTGTCATCCTGCAGGTTGTCCCGCACAAAATTCTTCATGCTCTCGACATTTATCAGTTCATCATCGATATTTATTTCCATGTTATGGAAACTAGGATCCTCCAAGAGCTGCACCTGGGCATGGAGCAGGCCCTTGGCTTTGGCTAAATAGGTGCTCATCTGCCGCTTGACGTCCAGCACTTTGCTGGCTAACCGCTCGACTTGCCACTCGGCGTCCTCAACCATTTTGCGGGATTTGGAGCGGGCATCGTCGATGACGCGCTGGGCCTCGCGTTGGCTGGTGGTGGAGACATCTTTGGCTGTTTCCTGGGCGACGATCAAAGTGTTTTTCAGAGTGTCTTCGATACTCTTGTATTCTTCGATCCGCCCCTCGAGGCGGCTCAATTTATCTTTTAAATCGTTATTTTCTTTGTAGAGCAGTTCATAATCGCGCAAAACATCGTCGAGGAAATCCTCGACATCGTTTTCTTCGTAGCCACGAAAGGCACGCTTGAACTCCTTGCCTTGAATATCAAGGGGTGTTAAAGCAACCATAAGGTACCTCCTAGCAGTGTTATAGTAAGCTGGCTAATAGAGTAATCAACAATCTGCGGACTAGCTCGAGCAGAATGAAGACGACTATCGGAGAGACATCGACCATACCGATAGGCGGGATCAACTTGCGGGCTGGCCCTAAAACCGGCTCAGTCACGCGATAAATCCAAAAAATAATCGGGTTGCGCCGCGGGTCGTGGGGAACCCAGGAAAGAATAATACGAGCGAGCAAGATGTATGTATAAATCATGATTGCCGTGTTGACCATTTCAATTACAAAAAGCAAGTTTTTCACCTCATGCGTTTGATTTTGTTAAAGCCCTGGCTTTATCGATAGCTGCAAGGACAGCTGCCATAATAGTCCCGCGGAAGCCTCCGCTCTCGAGAACGCGAATCCCTTCGATGGTCGTCCCCCCCGGGGAAGTAACCATGTCCTTTAAAATTCCGGGGTGATCGCCAGTCTGCTGCACCATCCGGGCAGCCCCCACCAAGGTCTGAGCTGCCAACGCGACAGCGGTCTTTCGGGGCAATCCGGCGTGAACACCGGCATCGGCCATCGCTTCCATCATGACAAAACAATAAGCAGGCCCGCTACCGGATAGACCCGTGACGGCATCCATCATCGACTCGTCGACGCGGATGGCCTGTCCGATGCCTTGAAAAAGGCGCTCGGCCAATCCTTCGTGCTCTGTGGTGGTATGAAGCCCCATGCTATAAGCGGTCATCCCTTCTCCCACCAGGCTTGGCGTATTCGGCATCGCCCGGATAATCGGAGCTTGGGGTAAAAACGATCGAATCGTCGCAATATTGATTCCGGCAGCTACCGAGACGACCAAGGTGCCGTGATTGCAGTATTCGCCGATGTCCCCTAGAATCGTCAAAAGAACCGAAGGTTTGATCCCCAGGACCACCATCCGGCTCTCTTTGGCAAGCTGCGCATTTGATTCAACCCTAATCGCGCCGGTTTCCACGGCAAGATTTTCCGCCTTTTTTTGATCGGGATCGCAAAAGCAGATTTCTTCGGGTTTATAGACATTTTTTTTGATAAGACCGCGAATTATCGCCGAAGACATATTGCCGCTGCCGACAAAACCGACTGCAAAATTATGCCCCATCTTTAACGTTCCCAAGGCAAGCGATGGCGCTCTCCATACTCTCCGAGCAGGGCATCCCGCTGACTCACATCGACATTGTCCGGTGTAAAGATGATAATCTCATCGCTGACTTTGGTGACTCCGCCACCCAAAGCATAGACGGTACCGGACATGAAATCCAGAATCCGCTTGCCGACATGACTGTCAGCCGAAGACAAATTGATGACTACGGTGCTGCGGTTCTTCAGGCTAGTCGCCATGACCTGCACCTCGTCAAAGGATGCCGGCTGAAAAATCAGCATTTTGGATGCTTTGTTTTGCGGCATGGGTACAACAGTCGGTTTGGATGTCTGGGAGGCCGACCGCAAATAGTTGTGGGCATGATCACGGGCTGGTTCGTAATCCTCGTATTCTTCGACGATTTCGTCCTCTTCCTCGTAGTCAATTCCAACCACCCGACCGATTTTTTCTAGAAACTTACCCATTGCTTAACCCCCTCCTTGAGATTTAGCCAGTTAGTATTGCCTTTGTCCAAAAATAGCACTCCCTACTCTCACCATAGTCGATCCCTCTTCGATAGCGACTTTAAAGTCGCCACTCATTCCCATCGACAGATGGTGCATATCTACACCGGGTAGTTGCATGGCGCTAATCTCATCGCGAAGCTGGCGTAAACGCCGAAACACCCAGCGAACTTCCTCTGGATCGTCGACATAAGGTGCGATGGTCATTAGACCACGAACCTGAAGGTGAGGAAATCCGGCAACGGAGCCGATTAAAACCAACGTCTCGTCGATTGCGACCCCCTGCTTGCTGTCTTCTTCAGCCACGTTCACCTCGATCAACACATTGACTCGTTTTCCGAGTGCACCCGCTCGTTTTTCTATTTCCTCAGCTAGCGACAGCCGGTCCAAGGAATGAATCCAGTCGGTCACAGGTAAAGCATGTCGCACCTTGTTTGTTTGCAAATGACCGATTAGGTGCCACTGGGCCGGGGCGCCGAGTTGCTGATATTTATCGACCATCTCCTGGACACGATTCTCGCCCAGGTACAAAGCTCCGGCAGCTACGGCCTCCGTTATCGCCTCCGGGGGAAAGTTTTTTGAGACAGCAATCAGCATGATCTCTTGAGGATCACGCCCGGCATTTATTGCGGCGTTGGCAATATCTTGCCAAACAGCCCGATAGTTATTTCCGATATGTGACATTATACCACCCTTGACAAGAAAATACCTTGAATTTGCCAGCTTCTGCAGGCATATAATCCTCAAGGCTCAGAAAAAAGCGCCAAAAACCCCTCCGAAGGTCTCCCTTAGAGCAATTTTACCAGACGCTCGGGGTTAGTTACGACTAGACTGCCGGCATTTATTCCGGAAACTGCTATGTTCTCCCCGTCCTCACCGACAATTATAACCGGTCGAAAGACAAAGTCGCCTTTGGACTTGATGAAGACTCCCTGCTCTTCGTCCTGGTAAGTCAGGGCCTCTGCCGGGACCAAGACGCCATCGTAGCGGCCCAGCACCACCTTGCCGGTAAACTTGATCTGGCTGGAGAAAGCATCCTTCCAGACATTGGACTGCATGATTACCACTGTGCGATTTTCCACAGTTTTGCCAAATCCGACCATCTCGGTGGCGATTTCTTCTTCCTGGGCGGCATCCTCGGTGGCGGACTCATCCTGGATGGACAAGTTGATCTGATACTGCCCTCCGGGAACCAGATTGGCGGCGATTTCAGCTGGCAAGACAAAAACAATTTTGTACATTGTGCTATCCAAAATCTCAGCCATCGGTTCATCATTTTTCAGGTATGCCGCCTCGTCAAAGCTCTTAACTTCTGCAAAGTTGCCTACTTGCCCTGGGGTAAGATTGACCAAAGAGGCATCGCTGTAGGGCAATGCGGCGTCTCCGATGCTAAAAGAAACCAAACCCGCCGTTGGTGCCTTAAAGGTCGTCGTGGAGGAAAGATACTTGGCATTGAGCTCGGAAATTTCTTTATCAATCTTCGCCAGCGCCACTTTGTGCGCCTGGGATGTCTCGTTGCGAATCGCAGTCAGGCGCTGGCCTTCCTTAAAGAGTAAATTTAACTCCTCTTGCAACTGATCAGCTTTAGCGTTTTCTTCTTCAGGGAGGGCGGCAATGGCTTCGATCTTTCCGCGAGCCTTCTTGTCAATCTCCTCGATCTGCAGCTGAAATTTGCTATCGGTGGTCTTCCATTCCTTGACCATTTTTTCTCGAGCCGTCTTTTTAGTAGCCAGTTGGGCATCGGACTCTTTGGCCTGCTCTTCGTTAACAATCTGTAGAATCGGGGTATCTTTGCTGACCCGCTCTCCTTCCTTAACGAGGGGCTTGGCCGCCCCGGCATTAGGAGATCGGACAATTGTGCCTTTGCGGGAGATGAGAAATTCGGTCTCGGCGCTGGCCACAATAACTCCAGATTCGACAGCAACAGTATCGACCATCGATTGATTGATTTGTAAGGAAATAAAATTCCAGCCAAACCAAGCAAGAGCGACAATGGCGACAAGAAAGATAAAAAAGCGGGGACGAACCCGATAACGCCTTTTATGTCTGACTTGTTCCGCCATTAGTCCACCCCCACTTTCTGTTCTGTCCGGCTACTAGCTACGGCAATAAATTAATCGTCCGCATCCTCGGATGATCCCTCGACGGCATCTTCCAGGGTCTTACACTGGCAACCAGGGTCGCAGCAATCGAAACAATCGTCGTCATCGTCGTCATCGAGTTCATCGAGCTCACTGAATCCCTCAAGGTCATCATACTCGTCCAGCTCGTCGGCATAGATGCGATCCTCCATCTCGGCTAGATCTTCGTCCATACTGTCGATGTAGCTGCTGAGCTCTTCGCATTCGTCAGAAACGCTCTCGATCTTGTCGGCAAACAAGGACAGGACCTCCAACACTTCCATCATCACGCGGTCTTTTTTGGAGCCGGATTTCAAATCCAACCCGTCGGCTAACCCTCTTAAATAGGCTACTTTTTCTCGCAGATCCATCGAATCACTCCCATCCTTTTTATACCCTGGTCATGTATTCGCCGTTGCGGGTGTCGATGCGGATTCTTTCGCCCTGCTGGACAAAGAAAGGCACATAGACCGTCGCACCGGTTTCAACCTTGGCTGGCTTCGTTGAGCCCTGAACTGTATTACCCTTTTCCCCTGGGTCGCACTCAAGAATCTGCAGCTCGACAAAGTTTGGAACTTCGACACCAATGGAGCGTCCCTTGTACAGGATTACATCAATATTCTCGTTTTCCCGCATCCACAATACAGCGTCGCCTAAGTCGTCGTCTGCTAAGGTGATCTGCTCGTAATTTTCTGTGTCCATAAAATAGTACAGGTCGTCGCTCTTATACAAATACTGCATCTCCCGACGATCGATGTGAGCCCTGGGAAACTTCTCATCCGGACGGAAAGTGCGCTCGACAGTCGAGCCCGTCTCGAGATTTTTCATTTTTGCTTTGACAAAAGGCGCACCCTTGCCAGGCTTGACGTGTTGAAAATTAATCACCTGACAAGCGTTATTATCAATTTCAACTGTCACTCCCGGACGAAAATCCCCTGCTGATATCATTTACTGAATTCCTCCTGCTCCATGGTTTTTTTGTGCAAGGTCATTTTACCACAAAAGGCCCGCATTGTGACAACGTTAAAGCACGACAATTTGATTTTTCCACCAGATATGTGTCCTCGATGCGAATTCCAAACTCCCCGACGCGGTAAACGCCAGGCTCAATTGTGATTACGCTGCCCGCCTGCAGGACATTGTTGCCAGCCCCTGCCCCGACTCTCGGCGCTTCGTGGATCTCCAGGCCGACTCCGTGGCCAAGCCCGTGCAAGAAATCTTTGTCCAGGTGATGCTCCGCCAGCTTATTTCTGGCCAAAGCATCGGCCTCGCGACATAAGAGCCCCGCCCGAATCCCCCTCGCCGCAGTCTCCTTGGCCTCCATGACGGCAGAAAAGGCAGTTTGTATTTGTTGCGACACCTGCCCGACAAACAGTGTCCGGCTGATATCCGAATGATAGCCCTGATAGACGGCCCCGAAGTCCAGCAGCAGAACGTCCCCTTCCCCGATCCGTCGCGAGGACGGCACCGCGTGGGGATTGGCCGCATTAGGGCCCGAAGCGACAATTGTGTCAAAGGCGAGGGCTTCAGCACCGGCTTTGTAAAGGCAGTGCTCGAGACGAAGCCGCAGCTCCCGCTCGGAAAAGCCAGTCATCTCTTGACTGAGAAACGCCGCAAAGGCAGTGTCGGCAATCCGGCAAGCCTGACTAATAAGCGCAATTTCACCGTCGTCTTTAAGTTCACGACAGGCAACCGTTTCCAGGTCGATCGCCACAAAGGTGTCGCAACTCTTTAGGCGCTGCTGCAGATTTTCTAACTGACGGACAGTCAAATGCTCCTTTTGAATGCCCAGCCGGCGCCAAGTCATCCCCTGAAAGTGCTCACCCAAGAGCGCAGCCACACTTTGACCAGAGCTGGTTACCAGCACTTGGCATTGTGACGCCTGTTCCCGGGCCTGAAAAACGTAGCGCCCATCTGTGATGATTGTGCCCGGCTGCTCCGGTAGCAAAAATAAAACCCCTTCACCGCTAAAACCACTTAGATACATGATATCAGCCGGTGCTGAAACGAGCATGGCATCGACGTGGCTCTGCGTTTTGGCGTGGAGCCGCTCCAGGCGCTGGGTAAAATTAGCCATCCTGGCGCAGCATGGCCAGCCTGAGGCCACCCTCCAGGGCCAGATAATACGAGTCCGCCCCTAATCCGGCGATAAATCCGTCGCAAACCGCAGCAGTCATCGAGATCTGGCGAAATGGATCCCGGGCATGGACGTTGGATAAATGCACCTCGATCTTGACGCAGTCGAGAATCGCGAGGGCATCCCGCAGCGCGATACTTGTATGGGAATAGGCGGCTCCATTGATGAGGAGCAATTCACAATTTTGGTGAGCTTTCTGGATGAAATCCACGAGATCACCTTCATGATTGCTCTGAAAAAAAGAAATAGTGTGTCCCAGTCCTGTCGCCCGCTCGCTCAGGCGACGGCAAATCTCCTCCAGCGTGACAGTTCCATATTGCTCCGGCTCGCGCTGTCCTAGCATATTCAGATTTGGTCCGTTAATCACGACTATCCGCATTTTCTTCCCCTCCTGGTTGATAATAATAGGCTTCGATGTTCAGAGTCAAGCGCCCCGATGCCACCGACGGATCCCAGCGCATCCCCGTCAAATGACTGACAGGACGCCACTTGCCCTCGAATTCCTTTAAAAAATCTGTCGGATCGGCTACTTCATCGATGACAATTTCCAGGCTGGCTGTCTGATAAGCAACCTCAGCTCCCGGCGCCCCGGTTAGCTGCCGGCACGAGACTAAGGTCAACCCGCGGCGCTGACAGCTCGCCTCCACATCCAGCAAGATATCGCCTAAAATAGTTTCGTCGGGCAGAACCCGATCAGGCGAAACTCTTGCGGCATCCTCCAGCAATTCTTCTCGCCGGAGTTGCTGCTCCGCTAACAGGCTATGCTGACTGGCCGCATCAGCCAGCTGCAGCCTGCCGCTGTAGATCTGCAGTGCCAGACCCAGGAGGCACACTGCCAAAAGCAACAGGAACAGCCGCCGCTGCTGCGGTTTAAAGGCGGGTCGATAGTAATCTGTCAATCTTTGCACTACATATTCTCCCGTCTACTTGATTAGCTCCGATTGAATGACAAACCGATAACCGGCAGCGACGTCTCCGTCTATGCCGGACAACTGACGATCGGCGCGGAGGAGAAAAACATTTGCCAGGCCACTGTCAACGGATAACTGGCGGTAATAGCTGACGCAGTCCTCCCCGGTAACGGCCACGCCGCTGATGATCAGCTGCCCTGGCCTGCTCAGCTCCAGGGATTCCAGCTGAACACTCGGAGGAAGCTGCTTCACTAAGCCCTTTATTTTATCAGCAAAGGGCACAACACCCGCGTCAATTGCCCGGATCTCTTCCCAATAAAGTTTTTCTTGATAATCCTGTTGCAGAGCGACTTCCAAAGCCCCGGCATCGTGCTTCTCCATATCATGACTGCCGCTCATAATCCTATCCAGTTTCGCTAACCTGTAAGCTTCGAAGCCAAGGGAGGCTCCGCCGAGTAAAACCAGGGTCCCCAAGATTAGGATGGCGAAAATTATTTTTCGGCGTCGATGGCGGTGATAACCTTGCAAAAGGTTGATACGGTCGTGCCACATCATGCGCCTGCCTGAGGAAGCGCCGTCGCAACGGGAAAATGCCGCCGCGCTAAAAAGCCGGACGGGGATCCCTCGCTGAGAATCACTCGCTCCCGGGGGATTCCGGATTGCAGTAAAACATCCAGCATTTCCGCCACTTGTTGCCCGCCGAGATAGACCGGCAAATTGGCCAAACGCTCCTGCCAGATTAGCTCTGGCAGTGCTAGAACATCAGGGACGGAAGCCGGGATACTGCTGTGGCAGGAGACCTCGCCTGGGGCAAAGCCGGTCACCGTGCAGGTGCTACGGCCACCTGCGATAGCGATGCAAGCCTCGGCTCCACTGGCGCGATGGGCGCACAGAACTGATAAATCCACGCCGGCGAGGGTTATTCCGGCATCTTCGCAGACCTGAAACCATGGCAGTAAATAGCTGTGGGGCGACGCGAATATCCACATGACCCAGCCCGCCCCGTTTTTCTCCGGCAAGATCGAATAGTCGTAGACGAAATCATCTTGGGGGAGCGGGAAATATTCCTGCCACTCCCAAGCCAGTGCCCGCCGCAGATGGCGCCTTTTCTTCGAAGGAAAATAAACCGCCCGGATAATCGTTTGCTCGGCTGGCACCACCAACCAAAACGGCGCTTTTTCCAAGCGCCATTTTCCCAGCAGGTCTTCCAGCATAACAGCAGTTTCCCCATGAACGTCGCTCTCGCAAGCCGTCGGAGAGACAATTTGCTCGCACAAGAGCTGCTCCCTGGAGCGACTGCCTAGGCCATAGAGATTGCCGTCCTGCAGGTCCAGCCAGGCAATGCCTGAGCAAGCGCGGAGCTTGCTCCCGACAGTCCTCCAGTAGGCATCACTCATGCTGGGGAGTGGCAGCCACCTTTACCATCGCCCGGGTAATAGCGGACACCACATCCGTGCCAAACTGCTGATTCAAGATATCCACCTTGGAAAAAACCTGCCCTTTGGCACTCACCGTGTAACGCGGGGGTAAATAATTCAGCGCCAGGGCCACGACATCCATCCGGCACTTTTCACATTTGCTGATATGGGCATCGCGAGAAATAATATCGTCCACCATACTGTAAACAATCGCTTCCATTTCATTAAAAAGCTCCATAGCTAACCCTTCCTTTCAATCCTGTCGTTTATTTTCACTGTAGACCCGGATGAACGTGTCCCCAGTCGCAAATTCGATGGTCTCTAACCATCCCAGCGAGGGCGGCGCATAGACAAGTCGAGCACTTTCTCCTACCTCGATTTGGGATGCGGCATCCCCTAGACACACAAATGTACCCACTACCTGCCCTTGATGGGCGAGGTGCAAATTTCGTCTGGCGACTAGCAGCATTCTTATACCATCATAGCCTTGACTGGCAGTAGTTGCAATATCATCTGCCACAACAGTTAAAATATTGTCCGAGGAACTCGAGAGCTGCCCGAGCTCGACACTGGTCCCCTCCGACACCACCACTAAGACGTCCTGGCGGACAAGCCCCTCGAAGCGCAACGTTTCACCTGCGGTAACATTGACGACCATTGCTTGAAGGCCGCTCACATCTAGCACCTCGTCGGCGCTGATATGATCGCCGCTAAGCCAAAAATCTTCTTGCCAGTAGGGTGGCGCAAAGAGCGCTTTTTCCCATTTTTTTCCTGAGGCAAGACCCGTAATGCTCCCGCCGGCGGCGACCGGGTCGAGTAGCCCTTCACTGCCGTGGTAGACAATCTTTCCTGTCGTCACCAAGAGCCCGGAGAAAAAGGGAGCCATTGCGTGAACGCTGTGGATCTGGCTTTTTGCACCCTGGCATTCGCTGGTAGCGCTGATCGTCAGCCGGTTGCCATCCTGGCTTGTCAGCCTTAAATCCCTCACCCGCGAGCCATCGTCAAACTGCTGCCTCGTTTCCGGAAAATATTCAAGGACAGCAACTGTTTTTTCCAAGAATAACTGGCGCTGCAGCTCTTTCCACTGATCAGGGTCTCCCCGCAGTTTCTGCAACCGGGCCTGCAGCTCCACTACCGCGCTTTCACTGCGATAATGTGCTACCTTGCGGGCCTCACTGCCCCCAACGACCCGGCGCTGCACCAGCAGCGACGTGACGGCGCCACCAGCCAGCAGAACCAACAAGGCCACAATCATCACGATATAAAGGAGGGCAAAACCACCCGCGGCAGCTTTAAGGCTTAAGATTGCGCAATTTTGTCCCCTGGGTAATAACCTGCTCATCGATGTCCTCCAATGCCAGCTGCAGGTAGTCACCCTGCACTGCGATGTCGAAGCGGCGAAGATGCCGCACCACGGGATTGTGCCCCTGGTATGTGCTGACCCCCGGGTATGCCACCTCCCGTAATAGCGAATAACTACCGGATGCATCGGGGGCCATTCGGTAGCGAATCTGGCGCAGCCTGCCGCTAAAATCATCGCGGATAATAAGGCTCGCCGGGGCGTTGGGCAATTTTTCACCGTAGACAACCTGACCTTCCCTGGCTTCACGAATAATCATCTCCATCGCCAGCGCCAACTTGGCCTGGGTGTCAGCCTCTCTGGAGGCTTGCCGGCTCAGCCCGGCAAAGGAATAAAAAACCGTCAAGATGCTCAAACTTATCAGTAAAAGCAATGCGACGGCCACAACGCATTCCACCAGGGTGAACCCGGCTCTATTCTTTTTCCACTGAGCGGGTAAATGCCACTTGATCATATTTATCGTCTCCGGATTGGTATTTTACAACCACCAGCACTTCGTCGTAGTCATCCCCCGGCTGGCGGGAAATCTCCACCTCGCAGGGCAGGCTGCCCAGAGTATCCTGCCGCCTGCCGAGCCTGGCTGGATTGTCCACATCAGCCAGTAGCTGCTCCATCTCCAGAGCAGCCAGCTCCACCGCCTGACGTTGCAAACCGATGCGGGTCTGTTGGTGGCTTAGCCGAGCGCCAAGCTGCAGGAGCGGTGCCAAAACCAACAAAAAAACGGCGGCGGCAATCACCAGTTCCAGCAGGAGATAGCCGCCCTCTCTTTTAGCGCTCAACCTTGTCAAGATCCTTTTCCGTATCCCGGAGAAAGTCACAGGTCAGATACTCCAGGGACATCGGCAAGGACAACTCTAATTCGGGTAAAAACTGCACCTCGGCCTTGATCTTTTCGGGCACACACTCCAGCAGATGTCCTCCGCCGGAGCGATCATCGGAAAGAAAATGCAAATGAAGGCCGGGAACATTTAGCGAAGACATAAAAGCCGGGGTATAGAATCCGGCAATTGTGCCCTCGACCGACTCAAAGTTAAACACCGCCTGCTCTTTGGCAATCTCGACCAACGGGCGCAAGCTATCCTGCCGTGAAACCGAGCGAACCCGGATCTTCTTAAATAATCCTTCAATGCGAAAGGCATAGAAGATATTCGGCGAGGGCATCAGCTTCAGCAACCAAGCCATAAAATCCTCATGACTGGTGATCTGCTCCAGGTGCTCATAGCTGACCGGACGGAAGAAGGTCAGGCAGACAAAGGGAGTTGCTATCCCTTCATCAGTGATAACCCGCACTTGTCCCTCGCCGTCAATCTGATATATTACTCCATCCAGCATCACCATCTCGCCGTCAAGTCGATCGAAGGTGCCGAGGCCAAAATCACCGTGTTCCTTGATTTCTCCCAGATTAATTTTCCCTTCGAAAATCCCTTCGACCAAGGCATTGACAGGCGCACATAGATAAATCCGGTTCTTCTTAACTAATTTTTTTATTTCCATTTTTCAGGCCCCCTCCAATCAATCTACCTAATCTTACAAGCTTTGCCCTGAATTATAGCAGACTTTCAACCGGAACTACGGGAAAGACCAGGAAATTGTTTTCCTTGAGCATTGGGGTTAGCGAGTTGTCGTATCGATGCAGCCAGTGCCGACATTGATGACCAGCTCGGTACGATGACCGCCTCCCAAGAGGATAATGGTGCCGGCCCGAGGAGA
>CAZWXO010000039.1:11245-17902 GCA_964637885.1 uncultured bacterium | reverse complement strand
ATCCGCTTTTTTACGCTTGCCGCGTTTAACCGTATTCCCTCGGACAAGTACCTGCCCGTCAGTAAAGAAATACTCCATCAGAATTTGACTGTTTGCCCATCCGGCGCCCTGAAGCGCCGGAGTGATATAGCGAAGCTTAATGTCTTCTTCTGTCAGTTTGGCCATTGGGCACCTCCAATTTGGAGAATTCGCATTCCTATCTAGCCGAGACGAACGTAAATCAAGGCAGCTTTACTTCTCGATGCTAGCATATTTACATAATTCTTACAAGGCGAAACTTTGAACTGATTGCTGTTGGCACCACATTAAAATTGCACCCAATTTAATAATTAGATAGCGGGGTTAGAAACGTCTGTCCGCATTCGTTTTTAATAGATGTCACCCTGTGAAAAATTGGTTAGACGCCGATGTGGCACAGCTACACAAAAAAAGGATTTTTCGAGATGCGTAGCGAAGATAACGGGCATAAGAAAGGAGGCAATCAAAATGAAGCATTTTTTAGCAGCAGGTATTATTCTCATGATCTGCTTGACAATAGGGTGCGGCACCGCTTCCGCTGGCAAGATAACCGTCGATGGAGAGGATTTGACGGGAGTAACCACTATCACCCGGGAGGGGCGAACTTTGGTGCCGCTCCGCAGCATTTTTGAGGCCTTGGGAGCCACGGTGACCTACGACGCGGACAGCAAAGAAATTACGGCTTCTAAAGGGGAAACCCTGATCAACCTGTGGGTAGGCAGCCGGGTTGTCCGGGTGAACGGCCAGTCCCAGACCATCGACGTACCCGCCCAGGTCGTAGCAGGTCGGGTGTTCGTACCCGTCCGCTTCGTCAGCAATGCATTGGATGCGGATGTGCGTTACAACAGCCAGACCGAAGCGGTGACTATCACCACCACCGGCACCCCTGGCACCGGACAAGGGTCAGGCAGCGTAACCGTCCCGGCTGATGGCTACGTTCTAATCTATAACGGCGAAGAAGCCGACCCCTATGGATCTGAGGCCGTAGCCAAAGCCGCCGGCGAGCTTGGCTATCAAGTACAGTACATCGCCGACCTGCAAAGGTTACCGGAGATGCTCAAGGGAGCCCGGGCTTTTGTCATTGGGGGAACCATCGGGGATACAGGCGAAATCCTCCGCAAACTGCGTCCGGTACAAGGCCAGTTAAAGCAATTTATCGCTGGGGGAGGCCGCTATCTGGGCATCTGCGGCGGAGCCTATATCGCGTCTCAGGGCAGCCAATGGGAGGATGGATATGAGACGGGCCTTAGCCTGGTGGCGCTTGAATCCTTCGAATACGACCCGGAATACGATGATCCGCAAATCATCCAGATTACTTGGGCGGGGCAAAAACGGAGCATTTACTACCTGAACGGACCTGCCTTTAAGCGAAATGATTTACCGCCGGGAGCAAGTGTCCTCGCCGAGTATGCGGATCAGCGGATCGCGGCCTTTATCGCCCCCTCCGGTCAGGGCAAAATCGCTCTTTGTGGCCCTCATCCGGAGGCAGACCGATTCTGGCTATACGACGATCCCCCTCCCCGCCGCTCGGGCGAGTGGACGGAGACTTGGGATCTGATGCTGTCGATGTTTCGCCAACTTATGGCTAGTTAAGCTTTACCGCAATCCCTGGCGCCAATCGTGCCCAGTGGGACTTTGAAAAATCCGCAATGCAAAGCGTGGCGCTACTGCCAGCAGGTGATCAAAGATATCCGCCTGGACGGCCTCGTAGGCTTCCCAGGCTGTGTCATTGACAAAGGCATAAATCTCTAAGGGGATGCCGTGCTCCCCCGGCGGCAGCTGGCGCACCATCCGAATCATCTCGGGATGGATAGCCGGGTGCTGACGCAGATAAAACTGGACGTACGCCCGAAAAGTACCCACGTTTGTCAGATGCCGACCGTTAGCCGCGTCAACAATTTCCTCGGGATACTGGCGGGAATACTCCGCCAGCTCCTGCTCTTTGATTACCAAATATTCGCGGAGAAAGCGGATCTGCTTAAAATCCTCCAGCATCGCCGGGGTACAAAAAGTGACGCTGGATGTATCGATATAGAGAGCCCGCTTGATCCGCCTTCCGCCCGACTCCTGCATTTGCCGCCAATTTTTGAAGGAACCGGAAATCAGGCTGTAAGCCGGCACCATCGTCAAAGTGTTATCCCAGTTTAAAACCTTGACTGTGGTCAACGATATTTCTGACACTTCCCCGTCAGCGTTGTGCTCTGGCATCTCGATCCAATCACCGATGCGGACCATGTCGTTAGCAGCCAATTGAATCCCGGCGACCAAGCCCAGCAACGGATCTTTAAAAATGAGGAGCAGAACAGCCGTCATCGCCCCAATGCCGCTGAAGATCATCCAAAAATTGATATTAAAAAGATAGGCGATGGTCAACAGACCTCCGGCCAGCGCCGACACTAATTTCCCGACCTGGACAAAACCGCGCAAGGGTCGGGTTTTGGCGACTTCGTAGGTATTGTAGATTCCTTCTAACCCATTAAAAACGGCAAACAAAAAGAAAACTCCAACGAAGATGAAATAAGCAACAGCAATTTTTTGCAGCCAAGACAAGTGCTCTGGCAAGGCATAGGCAAAAAAGAACAAAATGAAAGCCGGCGCGAGATGGGACAGCCGCTGAAAGACTTGGTGCTCTAGCAAAATTGCTCCCCACTTGAATTGATGGCGACGAATCTGCCCCTCGATGACTCTAACAACGATCGCCTTGGTTAAAAAGTTGGCCCCGACGCCAATCATGACGACGATTAGAACCGCTGCCAGCTGCGCCAAAAGCGTCGCCGTCTCTTCGGGGACGTTTTTGGCAAGAAAATAGCTATTAAAATACTCGATCATTGGCCGCACCTCGAATAATATTTCTTCCCAAATAATATTGTACCATTTACACCAAATCGAAACGATAAAATTGACTGGCAGCATCGCCACTTTTCGGACAGCACCATATTTAATTTTCAAAAATCTTCTTGGCGGCAGGCAGGAAATCTTTGGTCCTCTGGCGAATAGAATAGAATAGTTCGCCGTAGTGCCTGAATTTGGGTGGCATCGGCAGCACTGCTAAGAAATAGCCCGTTAGCAGTGGCGAACAAAACAAAAATTTTCCCATCTCGACAAAGGAGCTGATACCATGAAACTGCAAGGAAAAATAATGGCAATTACACTTATTTCTACGGTGATTGTATTCACTGCGACAACCGGAATCATCGCATTCCAATCCAAAATAACGGCAGAAGAGCAGGCGACAATCCAGGCTGAGGCCATCGCCCGCGACAATGCTTATGCAGTTGAAGCTAAATTTTCCAAGGCTTCCCAGACCCTGCACGTCCTCAAGGACACCTTCGAGATGATGCAGGAGCAAAACCTCGCAAATCGTGAAATTGTGATACTAACCTTACGCAAAGTTTTGGAGAACAATTCCGATCTTTTTGGCGCCTGGGCGGCCTGGGAACCCAACGCCTTTGACGGCAACGATCCTGGCTTTGTCAACGCCGCCAACCACGACGGAACTGGGAGATTGGCCCCGTATTGGTACCGGGATGCCGGCAATGTGGCCTACGAACCCCTCGCTGACTACCGCGACGAAGAGTTAGGCACCTATTATTTAGAGCCATTGCGCTCCGGCACGGAAACGATTCTCGAACCTTTTGAATACGAGCTTGCGACAGGTGCCAAAGTGATGATGGTGACCTTGGCGATTCCAATCTTTGAAAACGGCAAGGCTGTCGGCGTCGTTGGTGTCGACATCGAGCTTTCGACCCTGCAACAAATGACGGAAGAAGTGACTCTATACGATACCGGCTTCGGTCGAATCCTGGCCAACAGCGGCCTCGTCGTCGCCCACAAGGATATTGAGCGGGTTGGAGACATCGCCGGGGAATTGCAGCAAGGCACTCCGGAAGGCATCGCACAATTCACCGAGGCCCTAACCAGCGGCAATCCTTTAACCGTAGTATCTTATTCGGTGGCGCTAAAAAAGGATGTCTTCAAGTCCATTACTCCGATCAAAATTGGTGAAACAACGACACCTTGGGCTTATGGAACCGTCATTAATTTAGACGAAATTTACCAAAACTCCAACCGCCTACTGGTGATTATGGTTGTGGTAGCCTTAGCCGGCATATTTTCCTTAACGATTCTCATGTTTGCACTATCCCGCTATTTAGCGAAACCAATCCGGAGGATTTCGCAGCAAATGCAGAAAATGTCGCAGTACGACCTGCAAAGCTCGACTTCTTCGGAGTTGAACGATTATTTGAAACGCAAAGACGAGATTGGCGATATGGTTGCTTCTTTTGTCCGGTTGCAAAAAAGCCTGGTTGAAATCGTCCAAGGCATCAGCCATGCCTCCGCAAACTTAGCGGACGAAGCCATTTTGCTGCAGAAAGTCGGCAAATCGTCAGTCGAGTCCGCCATCGATGTCAATAAAACCATTGAAGAGATTGCCAGTAGTGCAACGCAACAGGCACAAGATACTGAGGCAGGGGCCGAGCGGATGGAGGAAATCGGTGTGACAATTGCCGAGAATCACACCAATACCGAAAAAATGAGCAATGCCATTGCCGAGGTCGCCACACTAAAAGAAGAGGGCCTGGCAATCCTGCGCGACTTGGTCGAGTCCACTAACGAGACAAATAAAGCTTCCAATGAAATACAGGAAGCCATTATCAGCACCCGACAAAGTGCTGAAGAAATATCTACTGCCAGCCAGATGATTCAAAGCATTGCGGAGCAGACGAATCTGCTGGCCCTCAATGCAGCGATCGAAGCCGCTCGAGCCGGAGAGTCCGGACGAGGATTTGCTGTCGTCGCTGATGAAATTCGCAAACTGGCAGAGCAGTCCAATCAGTTTACCGATAGCATCAAGGTCGTGATTAATAATTTGACTCTGAAAACCGAAGATGCTGTCAAGGCAATGGAAAACGTCCAGAAGATGACGCACCGCCAAACGGATGGTGTTCAGAACACCCAAACAAAATTTGAGGGCATCGCCATCTCGATCGATAAGACAAAAGAAAACATTCAGAGCCTGCTCCAATCAGGCAAGGCAATCGAAACCGCTAAAGCCGGCATCGAAGACCTCTTGCAAAATCTATCCGCGATTGCGGAAGAAAATGCGGCCAGCACGCAAGAAGCTTCCGCCGCGACGATGCAGCAGACCCATACGGTTGAAAAAGTTGCCGAGGCCGGCAGCGACCTTTCCGCATTGAGCAACCAACTCCGAGAGATCGTCACCCGCTTTAAAATTTAATCTACTGCGGCCCCAATTACAATTGCATTATCTTAAAGGGGAGCCACCCGAATCCGAGTGGCTCCCCTTTTTTGCTCGATGGGATGATTATAAAAGCTCCCGAAAACTGCCTTGATTACGACACCAAGGAGTCGTGCTAATGCATCCTCTTCAAAAAATGCTAGCGCTCCCAGCGAAACAACAGAAAATTGCGCAGCAAATTAAACGATTCCTTGAATGTATTCACCTAACTTGGCCAGACCATCTTGCAAGACCAGGGTATCGCTTGCGTAGCCGATGCGCAGACAATGCTCCAGCTCAAAGCAGGAACCGGGCGTCAGCATCACCCCGGTTTTTTCCAACAGTCCCACACAAAAATCCCGCGATAAAATCGGCAGGTCGTAGTGGAGCAAGGCGGTAGTGCCGGCCTGGGGCTTGAAATAGGACACGTGGGGCTGACTCTCCACCCATTGATCAAGAATCGCCAAGTTATCCCGCACAATTTTTTTATTGCGGGCTAAGAGCTTGTCCGCGTGGCGCAGAGCCAGCCCGGCAAAAAACTCGTCGAGGATCCCGCAGCTGATCATATTATAATCCCGATGCTCGAGACATTTTACAATAACATCTTGGCAGGGAGTCGCCAGCCAGCCAATCCGCAGCCCCGCCAAAGAAAAGACCTTGGACATACTGCCGACGCTGATTCCCTTTTCGTAAAGATCTGCGATGGAGGGCGTGTATTCATCCTCTTGATTAAGCCCGCGATATACTTCGTCGCACAGCAGGTAGGCTCCGGCGCTCCGGGCGATCTCAACGATTTCACGCAGCATCGACTCCGGCATCAAGGCTCCAGTCGGGTTGTTAGGATTATTGATATTGATCAGCTTAGCTCCACCGGCAGCCAGCTGCCGCAGCTCGCCCAAGTCGGGCAGATAGCTTTGCTCCCGCCGCAGCCTTAAGATTTTAACCTCCGCTCCAAAACCCTCGGGGATGGAGTAGTGCTGCTGGTAGGTCGGCAAAACCGAGATGACTTTGTCCCCCGGCTCGACTAGGGCATACATTACCAGATGATTGGCGCCGATAGCCCCGTGGGTCGAGATGATGTTTGCCGGCTTTAGCTGCCGATACAGACCGCAGACGCCCTGGCGATAGGCTGGGGAGCCGACAATGTCACCGTAAGTGAGACGCCGCGCACAAATCTCTGCCAAGACTTTATCCTTATCTTCACCGGTGATGCCAAACAGTTCATCGAGGGAGATCGAATCGACGCAAGTCTCGGCGATATTGTACTTGGCCTCGTCTTCGTACTCGTTCATCCATTGTTCTACTTTAAAAGTCTCAATTTGCATAACTAGGCCTCCTAACGAAAAAATTGATGGTTTTTTAAAGCTCGACGGTGACGCCGATGCCCTTTTCCTTAGCTG
>CAZWXO010000039.1:0-11235 GCA_964637885.1 uncultured bacterium | reverse complement strand
TGGGAGCAGATTAAATCCTGCAGCGCGATCCCGGTGGAATCAAAAACGGTGATTTCCTCAGCGCTGCTGCGCCCCGGCAAGGTTCCATCGATGACGTGGCCAATCTCCCCGGCAATCATTTCCCGCGTCAAAAGACCCGACTTGATGGCAATCTCCAGCTCGCCCACAGAAGTAGACTGATCTACATCGTCGACAAAAACCTTAGCCAACGCCAGCAACTTGGCGTCAATTTCCTGCTTGCCCTCCATATCCGCTCCAATACAACTAAAATGCGTCCCCGGACGGACCCAGTCGCTTTGGATCAGAGCTTCTCGGGCCGGTGTCGCCGTTAAGACAATGTCACTGCCCGGGACAGCCTCCGCCAAATCCGTCACCGGGGTGCACTCGACAGCAAATTTCTCTTTTAATTTTTCTACTAATTCCACATTGCCCTCGTAGCGATTGATAAAATCAGCTTCCAGACGACTAGATAGATTCCGGCAAAAAGCTGCGCCTTGCTCCGGGTTTTTTGGATCGTAAACCCGGACACGGCGAATATTGTCCATAACCATCAATGTGGCCGCGACTAAAAATAAAGCCTGATGCCCCGCTCCGACCAAGAGCAGCTCCTGGGAATCTGCGCGTGCCAGATATTTAGCCCCGATAGCCCCCGCCGCCCCGGTCCGCATCCCTGTCACATATTCGGCGTCCAGCATTCCAATCGGGGCGCCGGTCCGGCTGTCAAAAACTAACGTTGTCCCGTACAAAGCGGGCAGATCCTTGGCCGGATTTCCGCCAAACCAGGAAACCAGCTTTAATCCGTAGATACCATGCTCCGGCAGATAGCCGGACTTGATATCCATGTCGGCTTGCCCCGGGCTAAACTCATAAAAAATCAGCGGCCAGACGACCGCTTTATCGGTTGATTTTGCGACGTAAGCCGCTTCAACTCCGGCGATAACCTGATCCAGCATTAAAACCTGCTGAATCGCCGCCTGGTTTAGAACTGTCACTTTACCCATCGACGTCACCCCTTTTTTAAACTGTAGTCCCATTATAGCAAAGAAAAGTCTGGGAAAAACAGCTCCGTTAATGATAGAATAGAAGAAATCGTAGCAACCTTTTCACACGACAATATTTTAGGAGGTACAAAAATTGAAAAAATACATCAGCCTTGTTTTAGGACTAATTGCTACCACCCTGCTGGGAATGGGCCTGTGGCGTCTCGTCACCTCGGGCATGGAATGGAATTCGCTGTCCTTTTTGTTAGTCTTTCTGCTAAGTATCGGGACGCTACTCACCCTGATTGCGTCTGTCCTTTCCCTGACCAATCCCAGTCTGTCGTCGGTGCTTTTTATCGTCTCGATTTCTTTTATTGCACTCCACACCCTGATTACCCTTTATCTACTGCTGTCAGCTGATATTATCGTTACCCGGACTCTTTCCAGTATCTTTTTAATCTTAGCGGCCGCCTACAACGCCAATCCGGATATCTTCAAAAAAAGTCGGCAGGCTCGGGGATAATTTAAAAACATCCGAATTTAAAACGGGAGTGGCCACCGTCAAGCTCGGTGACTGCTCCCGCTTTTTTATTGTTCGAAAGAAATAAGCTGCTGCCCCCGAGTTTTTCAAAAGGCCAAAAAATTGTCGCCTTTAATTCTCACTTGTGATGCGCCATTTTTTTCAGTAGGCTCGGTCGGTCTAGAGGCTGAATCTGCTCTATAAATTCCGAGGCCTTGACCGCCTGTTTGTCCACCCGTTTCGAGCTGAGCAGGGTGAGATGCCGGCGGGCCCGGGTAATTCCCACATAAAAAAGCCGGGTCTCCTCTTCTGCCCGGGCAGCCGCTTCCGCTTCGGTGAGCTTGCTGCCTTGCGAGGGAAAGATTCCCTGATAAAGGTCAATCAGAAAAACACGGTCAAACTCAAGCCCCTTGCTGGCGTGAACCGTGCTGAGCAGGAGAGGGCAATCCGTCCGGTGCCCGCGGGCCGCCAAATCGTACAAACAGCGCAGACGCTGGCGCAACTCCTCAAAGCTATTGCAATTACAGGCTAGATTGCGCAGGGTTGTAAAGACTTGCATCAGGTTGTCCAGAGAATCACCGTTTCCATTGCTGTTTTGTACCAAGTACTGGCGATAACCTAGGGAGCCCCCCACGGCATCCACCATAGCCACCCGGGATAGCTTGCGCAGCCGGGCGACGTTGTGGCGGACCTCTTGAACAATTTTCCGGGACAAACGATTCAAATCCGGATAACGCAGCACCACATCAAAAACATTTTGCCCGGGCCGGATCTGCTCCTCGACATACTGACAAACCTTTTTGGAGAGAAAGGCGTTCAGCTTATAATAGATTCGGGTAAAAGCCGTCACATCATCCGGCTGGCAGGATAATCGATGAAAGGCGCAGACATCGGCGATAATCCAGTGCCGAAAAAAGGCCGGACGCTGGTCACGCAAGGAAAACGGGTATTTGTGCCGCTCCAGAAAATCCATTAAGGGAATCGCGCTGATATTATTGCGATAAAGCACGGCGCTGCACAGACCGCTTTCACTTTCGCGTAGCAGCGCTTGCAGCAGATAGTCGTATTGATCCTCCCGGTTTTCTAAAACCTGTACTTCTACCGCCTCCCCCGGCGGATGGGATGTCCGCATTTTTTTAGGGTAACGGTTTTTGTTCTGCTGAATAATCTTACTGGCGCACTGAACGATGGCCTGGGTCGAGCGATAGTTTTCCTCCATCAGCAAGACCTGACCGTTAGGGTAATCCGACTTAAACCGCAGCAAGGCTTCGGGATAGGCTCCCCGGAAACCATAAATGCTCTGGTCTTCATCGCCAACCATAAACAGGCTGCGGGCATCAGCTCCTAAAAGCCGTACCAGCCGGTGCTGCAATAGGGAGTTGTCCTGGGCCTCGTCAATATTAACGTAGTGCAATCCCCGTGTCAGAAACTGGCTGAATTCGGTATCGCGTTGGAGCAAGGCGTAGGCCTCGTAGAGCATATCGTCAAAATCCATCATTTGCAGCGCCGCTTTCGCCTTTTGATAAGCATCGTAAAGCTCCGGAAAATCTTTGATCGCTACTGCGGATACCCCCGCCTCTTCAGGAGTCAAGAGCATGTTTTTGCAATAGGAAAGCCCGGCTGCCAACTCATCTTGCTTATCTTCGGTAAGGTACTCACCGGTCCTTGCGTGATAAATCTGGCGCAGGAGCGCTCCCTGCCTGCCCTCGGGCAGCACTGACGGCAAAGAAAATTTCTTTTGTCGGGCGTAGGTGCGGAGGATGCGGTAGGCGTAGCTATGAATCGTGGAAAAATGCATCCGCTCCCCGAGCTCACAACCAAAAACAGCATTAAAGCGGCTCTGCATATCCACAGCCGCCGCTTTGCTGAATGTAATCGTTAGAATGTGCGCTGCCGCCGCCTGGTGCTGCATCAACAAGTTGCCGCACCGAGCGATGATCACCGTTGTCTTGCCCCCACCCGGAACAGACAGCAAGAGCAATGGACCCTCCACCTGCTCCACGGCCTGCTGCTGCTGAGAATTGAGGCTTAGACCGTGCTCCCGGGCTAAATGTTTAAGATAATCCATCCCCGCCTGACATCCTTCTTCGTTAACAATTAACAAGGATCAATCGAGAGAAACTGTCTGCTAAAATCGTTTCAAATTGTAAAATTCTGCTCATGATTCCCTCGAAAACTGTTCACCTGTCATTCTTAATTATTTATGCACCGCTGCCTTATTCCCCCGTCGTGGAAATATTCTTACCCCGCATGCCGTCGGTCAAACTATCGGGTGGATCCAGCACCACCAGCTCTTCTAAAGCAACCCCTTGGACAATTTCGACAAAGTCATCGTTCTCAAGGCCGGTCACAACTTCCCGCAACTCTATCCGCCCCTTGGTCAAAACAAAGACGGCGTCCCTATCCCCGACGACAAACATCGCCGCCTCCGGAACATAGAGTGCATCCTCTTTTTCCTCGATGATGATTTCCAGTTCCACAGCGTAGCCTTTCTTGAGCCCGGGGATTGGGGTGTTAGGTGTCACCCGGATCTCCACCCGCTGTTGCTCGACGCCTAAAGACGAGAGGTGGGTTTTAGCTGCTGGCGCGATAAAGCTGATTTTACCTGGAAAAGTTTTGCCCCCGATCGCATCCCCGCTGATAATAACTTTTTGTCCCAACAACAATTTATACGCATCTTCCGAGAGAACATCCGTCGTCAGATAGGCGCTGGCGACGTTCCCCAAGCTATAGAGCGGTGTCCCCGGAGCCACTGCAGTGCCTTCCTCCACCAGTTTTTCAAGAATCGTCCCTGCGACTAGCGAGCTGACCCGAGTCCGCCGGCGATGGCTCTGAGCCTCCGCCAAAGCTACCGAGGCCTGGCTGTTCGCCGCTTGTGCCTGCTGATACTGGGCGGCGGCGACTTCTGCGGCTGCCGCGGCATCGGCATAATTCTGCTGACTAATCCCGCCGGCTTCATACAATTGGCGCATTTTGTCGGCATAGGACGCGGCTAGAGCCGCCTGCTCCCGACTGGCGCGGACGGTCGCTCCGGTTTGTCCTACAGCGGCAGACAGCTGACCCACGGCAAAAGCCGCATCCTCGTCATCCAGCAAAGCGGCTGCCTGGCCCGCCTCGACCTGCTGTCCCTCCTGCAACGTCAACTGGACAACAACTCCGCCTGTCCTAGCGTAGATATACGACAGATCGTCCAGCTCGACTTTGCCTTGCAGACTAATGTACTCTGTCAGCAAGCCCTGCCGGCACGCGGCCGTCTCAACCAACTCTTCTTTGCTACTGGCAAAGAGGTAAAAGGCGGCGGCAATGCCGGCGACAATCAGGACCATCCAAACTTTCTTGGTTACTTTCAGTTTCTTTAACTGGGGGATTTTCAAGTTTAACACACCTTTCCTCAGGTCTTAACCTTCCTGTCCCTTGAGCACTTCCACCATGTCCAGCCGATGAATCCCGCGGCGGTTGGCTAGCTGAGCTAGAATCGTAAAGATATATACGCACAGCACGGCAATTCCGTAAGTAGAGGGATAAATAATGAACTCCATCGCAAACAGTTTGTTGGAAAACGACAAGGCAAAGAGGCGACTGACCACCAACCCTAGGGCGATGCCGGGCAAGAGCGCCGCGGTAACGATGATCATGTTTTCCCGAAAGATGACATTTTCAATTTCCCGCTGGTGGTACCCCAGCACCTTCAAGGTTGCCAACTCCCGTCGCCGCTCCATAATATTGATGACAGTCGTGTTATAGATCATGGCAAAGCCCATGATCCCACCAAACAAAAGCATCATCCCGATGAAGACGATCATAAACTGAGTCATATTCAAAATGGCCTGGTAGCTCTCCTGCCGCGACTCGACAAAACCCACGGCTGGCATCTTAATCAGCTCGGCCCGAACCTCGTCAATTTGACGCGGATTGGCCCGTAGGAGTGCCCCCGTGGCAAAACGCCCCTCCCCGGTCAGGCCACCTAAGGCCCGGGCGTCGATAAAGCTGCGAAATCCGGCGTATTGTTTGACAATCCCCGCTACCTTGACCCGGCTCTCCTCAAGGTGACCATAGTATGGCTTGACCAGCACCCGGTCCCCGGGACGAACCCCCAGATCCCGAGCCGTAGATTCAGCAAGAAGAATCCCCTGGGAAGGCAGCTGAATCGGCCGCATATCCAGGCCATACAGCTTCATTAAGCGGTTATTCGGCTGCTGCCCGGAAAGGATGACCTCTTGCTTGCGCCAGCCATTGCTTATGACTACCGGCACGTCCATCACCGGCTCGACGCGCACAACTCCGTCAATCTGCCGCAGCCCCTCCAAAGCATCAAAACTCACCGGGGCGGCAAAGGTCACTTGCAGGTCATGGCGCTGAAAAACTTCATAATTCATCCGAAAGATATAGTCGATCATATTGCTCATGTACAGTGTCAGCACAAAGAACATGATTGTAAAGAGGACCCCAAGAGCAGTCAGCCCCGTCCGCTGGAGACTGCGAAAGACGTTGCGGATCGAAAGCTTCCAACCAAAATTAAAGCGCTGCCAAAGCCACGGCAGATATTCCAGCAAGACTTTGCGCCCACTGACCGGGGGTTCCGGCCGCATCGCCTCCGCTGGCAGAAAAGTTAGAATATGCTTGACCGCCATCAAGCCGGCCAGCAGGCAAAAACCGGAACTAAAGGCCACTGCCGGAACGATGACCCCCCAATGCACCTCCGCCACGAGGCTGGGCAGGCTAAAAATCATATTGTATTGCTGGGTCATTCCCTTACTCATCAGCATGCCGATAAAAAAGGCGGGGATCGTGCCAGCCAGCGCCACCAAAAAAGAATGCCCCAGATAGTGAGCGTAAAGTCGGGAATTACTGAAGCCAAAGGCCTTCATGACCCCGATCAGAGTCCGCTGGTTGCTGACAATCCGCTTTTCCATGATATAGATCATCATTGCCGCGACGGTTAAAAAGAGCGCCGGGAACATCATCGCCATCTTGTCCAATTCCACCAACTCGTTGTTGACCGTGTAATAACTGAGCTGATCCTTGCGTTTGATGCTCTTGACATAGCCGTAGGGCTTGAGAGTCTTGTCAATCTGATGGTAGAGCTCCACCGTCGGCTTGCTCTCGGAAAAGGTCATGACGATTTCATTAAAGATCCCGGCATTGCCAAACATCGTCTCGACGGATCGCTCCGGCATAAAGACAATGCCGAAATCGTTATCCGACGGAAAGACCGAAGCATTGCCCTGGATCGCATAGATGTATTCCGGACTGGCGACAACGCCGCTGACGCTCAGCTCTTGCTCCCGACGGTCGACGATGATCCGAATCTTGTCGCCGACGCCAAAGCCGTTCGCCCCGGCAAATTTGGCCGTGACTGCACACTGGTGTTCCCCCGTCACCTGAGGTGGCCCGCCACTGATATAAACGAGCTGGTTGACCTTCAGCTTGCCTTGCGGCGGCAACGAGATAATCCGTACCGTCGCCTTGCGCTCAGGGGTCATCACCATGGCCACATCGTAAGAATAGCGGGGCTGGGCTTCCTTGACTCCGGGAATGGCTTCGACTTTGCGGGCGGCATCCCGGGTGATACTGCGGCCCTCCACCAAATAGTCCATAAAGTGATAAGTGCGATAATAGTCCTCCACCGAGGTATTCAAGTTGCGATACGACATATTGACGGCCACATACAAAGTCATCCCGACAAAGATCACCGCTGCCGCCGCGACAAACTGGCCTTTCGCCCGCAGGATATCCCGCAAGAGCATTTTATTCAAGACGGACATCCTAGATCACCCGCCCCAGATTGTCATTTTGCTTTACCATTCAATTTCTCCCGGCGTCAGTGGCGCCACATTCGTGTGTGTATCGACGATCTCCCCACTGCGCAGGCGGAAGACCCGGTGGGCGATCTCTGCAATCGGCTGGTTATGGGTGATGATGACGACGGTTTTGCCCGTTGTCTTATTAATATCGCACAATAGCTGAAGCACAGCCTTTCCTGTGCTGTAATCCAAAGCTCCCGTGGGCTCGTCGCAGAGCAGAACAGTGGGATTCTTGGCCACAGCCCGGGCAATCGCCACCCGCTGCTGCTCGCCGCCGGAGAGCTGGGAGGGGAAATGATCCAGACGCTCCTCCAGCCCCACCTGAGCCAAAACCTCTTCGATGTCCAGCGGATTATCCGAGATCTCCGTCGCCAGCTCCACGTTTTCCCGCACCGTCAAATTGGGCATTAAATTATAAAACTGAAAGACAAAACCAATCTGCTCCCGGCGAAACACCGTCAGCTCTTTTTCGCTATAAGCGGTGATCTCTTCACCCCCGACCCAGATGCGTCCCGAGGTGGCTTTGTCCATCCCGCCCATGATATTTAGTAGCGTGCTCTTGCCGGAGCCGCTGGGACCCAGGACCACCACCAGCTCCCCCTTGGCAATCTCAAGGGAAGTCGCCTTAAGAGCCGGCACCTCCACCTCGCCCATTTGATAAATGCGGCTGACGCCTTCCAAATGATAACTATTGGTCACGACAGTCCCTCCACTGGTTTTACCCGCCCCAGTCCCAGGCGCATAACGCTGTTAAGCTGGTCTAGCTGAGTGATGATTTCCTCATCGCTGGCATCCACATCGATCAAATTGTCGGCGTTGAATAAAAGCAGCTCAGCCACACGTTTGATAAAATTAGCTGTAAGTTCTGGCCGGAACTGGCCTTGGGCAATCGCACCATCCAACATAGCTTCCAGCACCTCCATCCCTGCTTCCGGGAATGCCTCCTTGACTGATTGGCGAAAGGACGCTGTTTCCACCATGTACCGTCTCCAGAATCGATAGTACCGCGGTTCGCGCCGTGCAAACTGCATCCCGGCAATTTCCATCATCGAAAATTGCATAAAGATGTCGGCAGGAACAGGATCAAAAAGATGGCTACGGAGGGCAAAAAACTCCATTTTTTGGCGCCCTATCTCCTCAAATACACCGATATATAGGGCGTGTTTGTTGCGAAAACGATAGTAGAAACTCCCCTTATTCATTCCGGCCGCTTTGATGATAGTGTTAAGAGACGCATCGTCGTAGGAATGTGTGCAAAATTCATCCAAGGCAGCATTAAACAACTCGGGCATCTCCCGCAAGGGGTTTGCCTCCAGCTTTTTCATGGCGCGATTGACAGCTTCAGCTTGATGGGTGGACATCGATTCAACTCCCCTGATAAACACAAAATACTATTTGACCGGTTGGTTTAACCAGCTGGTCAAATAGTACTCCTCTAGCTCTATTTCGTCAATATCCAATTACAAATTAACCTTGGCGATAACTTATGGACGCAAAAACAAACTTTCGCGCCAATTTTTTTACAAAAATCGAGAACTATGCCAATAATTCCGACCCATGCTGTTCACTGTTAAATCTATATTGCCAATCGCTGACTTTTTCAGTGGTCTCGATCCTTCCGGGGGGCAAAAGATACCCTGCTAGGCACCCGGGTCGTGCTGAGAAAGCAGACTGTCACACTCAGCAGCACCCGCTACCACAATCACAGTTAGGAGCAGTCCCCTTGGCCCACCCATTTAGGACGGCATAAGCACAGCCCGGCCCTGTCCGCAGACTAATGGCCGAAAAGGCGCAGTTCATCTGGCAAGCCCCACATTCCAAACAGTCGTCTGGCCGAACCAGCCGAGCGATATCTTCCTCGAGCGCGATGACATTCCGCGGGCAGACATCCAGACATGCCTCGCACCCCATACATTTTGTTTCATCGATGGTAATCGTTACCACACCCTTGATATAGTGCATTTCAAACCTCCTAAAAGCGCCAGACAATGGCCAGCAAAAGACCCATTATCAGCATCGTCATTAATAAAGGGAAATATCTTTTCAACTCTTTTTCCACCCCGGATAACGAGGTGAAAGGGGTCGATCCTGTAAATAAAACCAGATAGATAGCGCACAGGGCCGGCACCAGCAACACATAAGCCATGCCTTGCCATAAATTTGGCCCAAAACCAAGGGCCGGCAGCAAATATTCGATCAAAAACCACGCCCAAAGCAGCCCCAGGACAAAGCCCTTTTGAGAAAAAGCCCGCCCAGGCAGTACCGGCAAAAATAGCGGGCCCAGCAAACATCCGACCATGATCGTACTCCCGTACACGATAAATTCAGCGATACCTAAAGGCTTAACCACCACAAGGTTTAACAAAAACATCAGGCCAAAAACCGGCAAAGCCGCCTTTAGGGCGGGCACCAATTCCATCGGACACAGAGCAATTCGCTCTCTCACCGGAAAATCTACCTGACGCATTTTTCCCGTAGCTTGCCCGCCATTAGTGAGGTATTCCGGCAAATCTCCAGCCCGCACCGGCCCAAAAGCGCACTTAAAACCAGTCGCCTGCTGCACTAGATGTGCTGCCACCCCCGGCGCTCCCAGTTGAGGCAAGATTGGCTGGCGATGGTATACTTGCCCGGCTAGACCAGTGCCATCCACCCGCTCGATCAATTCCTGAGTCCCAAAGGTCCCTTTGCCGGCGGCGCACCAGACATTGACGCCCTTGGTATCTAAGACCAAAACCCAAGCAGCGATGCCATCTAAATGCCGGCGCAGGATATCAAAGGTCATCTTATAATTTGCCGTTACGACCACCGGGGACTGCCGATCCGGACCATTAAGGGCATACAGTCCCGGCTCCACCTTGAAATTCATCCGGCCGATTCCCCACCGGGCCTTCCAGCGACCTAGGATATCCCCCAGGCTAAGACGGGAATTAACCGCTATCGCCTTCTTCCGGTTCGATCCGCCACAACAACATGGGCTTGCCTGCGCCGCAGCTGGATCTACACAACACTCTGCCATCTTGATCTTCCTTTCTTAACAGCATTTATCGCAATCGATGGATTCCAGTAGCAACACCAAGCTGTCCACCACTTGCTGGCGTTTATTGGCAGGAAGACGCTGAAACACCTCCTGATAATAGCCCTGCATATCCATTTCGATTTTCTGCCATAGAGCTTTGCCTTGGGGAGTCAGCTCAATAGCGATAAACCTCCGATCACCCTGGTCTGCTTGCCGATGGGCCAACCCACCCTTGACCAGATTATTGACAGTCCGGCTAGTGGTACTTGTGTCTAATTCCAACAGCGCCGCCAACTCCCGCAGCGAAAGCCCCGGCGCCCGGCCGATTTCCACCAAAGCGTGGCACTGCGCCATCGTCACACCACAACAGCTCATCTCTGATTCTTTTAGAGCTCCAATGCGTCGCTCCAAAAGCCGCATCTTTTCTCTTAAGGCTTGACTAGTAGCTTTCATTCTTATCACCCATGATGATTGTATCATGCAATACTTGCATGTTGCAACTATACGTCAAGTAATCTTTGTAAATTGTTCCTGCCAGCCTATCTAGCTTGGCTAGCCTTGGCGCTGAGAATTATTAGAAAATCCATAGATAAACCCTGTTCCCCATAGTAAAATTATTTTAGAGACACACTAAAAGGAGTTAATCAAGCTTGGGTCAATAATCTGTATATTAGTAGCATGAAATCTTAATAATCTATCATCTAATGCCATTCTCAAAACCAATATTCTTAATGGAGATGGGAATTGCGTAGGGGGTATACTTGCCACCGAAAAAGCTTAAACTTTTCCTGCGAGCATTCGCAGAAGACATAATTACAATCAAAATTATTTGGCCGTCCACATCCTGCAACACAAAGTCCATCTCCGCTTTTCCATCAGCTTCCCCGTAATGTAAAATGCGATTCCTAGACGCCA
>CAZWXO010000038.1:0-18058 GCA_964637885.1 uncultured bacterium | reverse complement strand
CTTCGGGAGGGGATTCGGCGTCTGGCGGAGGCGATGGGGGAATTGCTTTAATAGCCTCCGGATTCATTTATTGTTTAAGTGCTTAATGGAAGTAATGCTCGGCAATGCATGCGATATGTAAAGCGATTGATTTACATATTGGCAAATCAGCTGTATAATTCCTCTTGAAAGGAAGTGTTTATAATGCCGACAAAAAGTGTAAATTTTCGAGTTGATCAAGCGCTGAAAGACGAAGCAGATGTAATTCTAAATGAAATCGGGCTAAACATGACGGCGGCGTTAACTTTATTTTTAAAGCAGGTTGTGAACAATCGTGCTATCCCCTTCAAATTAACTGCCGCAGACCCCTTCTATAGCGTCGATAATCAAATAGTGCTAGAGCAACGTTTAAAGGATTATCGTGAAGGCAAGGTCGCAGAGCACGAGCTTATTGAGGTCGACTGATGAAAAAAGTGTGGCTCGACGGGGCTTGGGAAGAATATATTGCCTGGTTGGCAACGGATAAAAAAACTTTAAAAAAAATCAATGAACTGATTAAGGATATCGAAAGGAATGGCTATCGCTGTCTAGGAAAACCCGAACCGCTGACAGGTAATTTAAGTGGTTGGTGGAGTATTCGAATCAATCAAAAAGATCGGCTCGTTTTCAAAATTGCATCAGGTGAAATTATTTTTTTGCAGTGTGGCAGCCATTATTTGGAGAAGTGAAGATTTCAAATAAAACTCAAGCTTATTGATGGGAAATATACATCTGTCATATGACATTGAGGGGGAACTTAAGTGGAGCAGGAGAAGCTACGCGACAAGCTGCGGGAGTTAGCCAGAGAGCAAGCGCTGGATGAGATCAGGTTTACCAGCGCTGCCAGGTTTTTGCCGGAGGATCTTTTCCGGGGCCGGCAACCCGAGGATGCCCTGCCGGGTGCCCAGTCAATTGTCCTTGGCGCCATCTATCTCGGGAATTTTTACCTTTCCCAGTGGCAAAAACCGGGGGCCTGGCGCACGAGTCGACTGGTTTTGTCCGGTTTTTATTTTGATGTCGTGGAGCCCCTCGCTCCCTTGGCAGCTTTTTTGCGGCAACAAGGCTACCGAGCGGAAATATGTGACGGCTTTGCCGAGGCCAATTCGATTCCTTTGAAGCAGGCAGCCTTGCGGGCGGGGCTGGGCTGGCAGGGCAAGAATACTTTGATCCTTAACGAGCATTACGGCTCATGGCTGACCTTTGGCGGTATCATTACCGATGCTCCGGTGGCGGAGGCAAATGCCCCGGCTGTCAATCGCTGCGGAGACTGCGACCGGTGTCAAGCGGCCTGCCCTCTGGGGGGCCTGGCTACTCCCGGGGTCATCGACCGGAGCCACTGTCTTTCGGAAATCATGGAAAGTGACGCTGCTGACGCGACGCTGGTTCAAAAATCCCCCGGCTATTTTCTCGAGTGTGACATCTGTCAGGAGGTATGTCCTTGGAACCGAAGGCATTTAGAGCAGCCGCTCGCGACGCCTCGGGGGGAGGCTTTTGCCAGGGAGCGTCCGGCCATGGATGCACTCTTTGCGGAGGCAAGGCTGGGAGAGATGGACGAGGCTACCTACAATCAGGAAATTTTGCCCCATTTGTCTGGGGTCAATTTGCCTTTTGCCCTTTTCCGCCGCAATCTTGGTGGGCTAGGCGATGGAAAATACTAGGTTGGGATAATGTTGCAGACAGAGCAACGGGAAGCCATCTATAGTATTATGAGCGCAGGCTAAGGAGGTGCGGGTTTGCCATATCCGCAATTGTTAATCGATCTACCGAAGCTAGAGGATAATGTCCGGCAGATGTGCCAGGACATGGCTGCCGCCGGGATGCACGTTATGGGCGTAAACAAAGTTTTTAACGGTGATTTGCCGCCGGCCTTGGCTTTGGTGCGGGGCGGCGTCGACGTGGTGGCGGAATCCTCCGTCGCCAACCTGGTTAAGATAGCGGAGCTGCCTTGCGCAAAGGCACTGCTGCGTAGCCCGGCGCTGAGCGAAGTGGAAATGGTGGTCCGTTATGCGGATATTTCGCTAAATGGCGAGATCATGGTCCTCAATGCCCTTGCCAGAGAGGCGGAGTGGCAGCAGAAGAATCATCAGATTCTCTTGATGGTGGACATGGGGGATCTGCGCGAGGGAATTTGGCATGAGGATCAGGCGGCCATCGCTGCGGCTCTCAGGGTGATCATCGAGGCTCCCTTTCTTTCGCTATACGGCCTGGGGACGAACTTTAATTGCTACGGGACGGTGATGCCAACAGTCCAAAACGGGGCAGCCTTTGTCAATCTAGCCCGGCAACTGGAAAAGCAATTGGGCATCACTTTTCCGTATTTGTCCGGGGGTAATTGTACCAGCTATCACCTGATCGATAAAGGGATCATGCCAGCGGGAATAAACGAACTGCGGATTGGCGGCCAGTACCAATTTGGCATGGAGTTTGTGGATGTCAAATACCTACCCGGCTACCATCATTCCTGTAAGGATGCTGAGCTGTGTGCTTCGAATCTTTTTATCCTCCAGGGAGAGATTGTCGAATACAGCTGTAAGCCGACGATGCCTGTGGGTGAACTGGGCAAGGACGCCTTTATGCACAGTAAGACGTTTCTGGATCAGGGCTGGCGGCGCCGTGGTATTTTAAATTTTGGCCTTCAGGATATTCCCGGGGAAAGCATCCATCCCGTTGATTCTGGCATAACGATTTTGGGGCAGACCAGCAATCATACGATTGTCGATCTCGAGGATGCCGACAAGTCTTATCAGCTAGGAGATATCCTTGAATTTGAGCTGGATTACACCGCTTTGATGTTTGCCTGCAACTCGCCGGGGATCGCCAAGGTGTATCTCTTATAAAGGTTTAGGATTGGCGGCTGTGGCATCGGTGTTATACCCAGGAGTTTGTGGATCTACAGATTGCTATCATGACGCTCGCTGGAAAAGGCGCTATAATAAGATTAATCACGGGAAGAAAGGATGATGGAAATGGCCCAAGAGTTTTGTCCGCACTGTGCACAGGAGATTGACGGCGACGCTAGATTTTGCCCGCATTGCGGCCAGCAGATCCTTCGTCCGGGGATGGCCCCTGCACAAGCTGTAGCTAATGCCGACGGATCTGTCGAAGAAATGCCTCTGCTCGCTTTTTCCGTGCAGCTAAAAAAGGGGATGTTGAGCAGTACGCCTTATATCTTTTTGGCAACTCCTCAGCGCCTGATTATGGCTGCCTTTGACAACAAGAGGTATCAAGTTTTTTTACAGCAACAGAAAATGGCGGCCAGGGAGCGGGGCGATGGCTTCTTTAAGAAGATTGGTAATGCGATGATGTCTGGCTTTGCTTTTGTCGATCAATATCGGACGATGTTGCCCCAGGCAATTTTAGCGGAAAATAAAGCCAACTTTTTTATCCCTTTACCCGAGGTGGAATGGCTGAAATATCATAAAAAAGAGAGCCAAGATTTCGATGGCGATTCGGGCAGTTCCAGCACGACAACAACTATCCGCATTACCGTGCGGGCCGGGGGTAACGAGTTTAAAATGACGGTAAATTCCCTGGGCAATCGGGAGCACGAGTATCTCCAGCATTTCCGGCAGCTCCTCGGGGAAAGGTTTCATTACAAATAAAAGTTGAGCTGGGGAAGCTGGCGCGATTAAAAGCCTTGTGAAGGCTGATAAATTTATTCAACGAACAAGGGAAGGTTGGCATTGGCCAACCTTCCCTTGTAATTTAAATATCTTATATTTCGCGGCGGATGGTGCTGCGCACTTCCTCCAACATTTTTTCGCGCTCAGCTTTATCGACAAAACCTACGGCAAAAAAGTTCTGATGAATGACCTCCATCCCGACAAAGCCAAAAATATGGTTGCGGATGATGTCGGAGATTTCAGCGAAGTATTGGTTATTTTTTTCGCTTTCGTTCGTGACACCACAAGTGGTAATGGCTAGGGTACGCTTGCCTCCCAGGCAACCCATCGTATAGCCAGCATCGGTCGTTCCGTAGGCAAAGCCATTGCTGAAGACGCGGCTGATGTAGCCGTGCATCATCGTGGTAAAAGAGGACCACCAAATCGGGCTGATAAAGATCAAAAGGTCGGCTTCAGTGATTAGGCGCTGCTCGGCGGCGATATCGGGGGGAATATGCCCCGCATCGATTTTCTCCATCTCTTCGGCGGTCAGCAAGGGGTTAAAACGCCTAGCATAAAGGTCGCGGACCCGAAAGCTGATGCCTTTTGCTACTAATTCTTCTTGGACGGTTTTCAAGATGGCGGCGTTGAAGCTGCGGGGGTTGGGATGGGCGTAGACGATTAAGGCTTGCATCGACATCACTCCTGTCAAAATTCAATTTTATTGTAGCACAAGCAACAGGATTTTTAAAAGGAGGTCCATGCTGAGACTTAGTTTAATCGGCGAATAATTTTCCCGGCATACTTAGGCACTAATTTAAGATAGCTTGACAAAACGCTTTTGCCTTGCTATCCTTAGCTTCAATTCATATCTGAGAGACTGTGACGGGGAATATTAGGTCTGACTTTTCGCTTTAGAGAGCCGTTGGTTGGTGCAAAACGGTGCGGAAACAAGGCGCGAACTCGCCCCTGAGTCGCCGGCTGAAACCGCGCTGCGGTAAGTAGGCTGGGCCGGATGCCCACCGTTAAAGGGGCGGGATATCGGCCTCTGTGCCCGCATCTAATAAAGAGTGGTGCTCCTCGTCTCTTTGACGGGGAGTTTTTGTTACAGAGAGACTGCTATCCTTGGCAAGCGCACCTTCGGGTGAACAGGAGTGGTACCGCGGAATGGCCCCTTTCGTCTCCAAATTGGCGAAGTGGGGCTTTTTGTATCGAAGGAGGTTGTGCGCGATGAAGTTTAATAAGTATAAGAGTTACCCCGTCATGGAATTGTCCCAACGGCAGTGGCCCGACCAGAGGATTACCCAAGCTCCCCAGTGGTGCAGCGTGGATCTGCGGGACGGCAACCAAGCCTTGCCGATTCCAATGAGCGTTGAAAAAAAGCTGCGGATGTACAATATGCTGCGGCGGATTGGCTTTAAGGAAATCGAGGTTTCTTTTCCCTCGGCGTCGAATACGGACTTTGCCTTTGTTCGCCGGCTCATCGACGATGGATTGGACCAAGGGATTGCCTTGCAAGTGCTGACTCAGTCCCGGGAGCCGCTAATCCGCCGGACCTTTGAATCCATTGCCGGCTGTCGGCGGGCCATTGTCCATTTGTACAATTCGACATCTGTCCAGCAGCGCCAGGTCGTGTTTCGCATGGAGCCAAAGGAAATCATTCAGATTGCTGTCGAAGGGGCGAGGCTGATTAAAGAAATTGCGGCTGATAGCAGCGGTGACATTAGCTTTGAGTACTCTCCGGAAAGCTTTACCGTTACCGATAGCGAATTTGCCCGGCAGATATGTGAAGAAGTGCTGCATGTCTGGCAACCGACGGCGGAGCGGAAGGTAATCATCAATTTGCCGGCAACGGTGGAGATGTCCACGCCAAATGTATATGCGGATCAGATCGAGTGGTTTCATCGCAATCTTTCCGGGCGGGACAGGGTTGTCCTTAGCCTCCACGCCCATAACGACCGGGGGACAGCGGTGGCAGCGACAGAGCTGGCTTTGATGGCGGGCGCCGACCGCGTCGAGGGGACGCTTTTTGGCAACGGGGAACGGACGGGCAACGTGGATATTCTGACGTTGGCGATGAATCTCTATTCCCAAGGCATCGATCCCGGGCTGTCGATTACGGATGTTAACGAGATTATGGAAACCTATGAGTATTGCACCGAGCTCAAGATTAACCAGCGTCACCCTTGGGTCGGGGAGTTGGTTTATACGGCTTTTTCCGGCTCGCATCAGGATGCGATTAGTAAAGGGCTCAAGGCCTACGAGGCGGGCGGCGAACAGTTCTGGGAGGTTCCCTACCTGCCCATCGATCCGCACGATCTGGGGCGACAGTACGAAGCCGTTATTCGCATCAACAGCCAGTCGGGCAAGGGCGGGGTTGCTTTTGTCATGGACCAGGAGTATGGCTATCATTTGCCCAAGGCGATGCACCCCGAATTTGGCGGGATAATCAAGGAGAAATCCGATGCGACTGGTCGGGAACTGACTCCGGAAGAAATCATGAACGCTTTTCAACAGGCCTATCTGGAGATTAAGGCGCCTTATAGTATGGGTGGCTATCACTTTAACAGCGACGCCAGCGGCGTGGCTGTCGAGGCTGAAATCATCGTTAACGGGGCGGCACGTCAGGTACGAGGCCAGGGCAATGGCCCGATTTCGGCCTTCTTTGACGCCCTGCGGCAGGATCTGGGGATCACTGCCGGTTTTGAGACCTACGAGGAGCATGCCCTGGGCTCTGGGGCTGACACGGAAGCTGTCGCCTACATTGAGCTGGTCGATGCCGACCGCGGTTGGTTTGGCGTCGGCAAAGACAGCAATACGACGACGGCTTCTTTCAAGGCTATTTTATGCGCCTTAAACCGGATGGAGCTGTAGATTATCGAGGGTTTTGGAGTAGAGGCTTGGGTGTAATGCGTGAAGCGGGTTGATTAGAGGGGGCAGATTTTTTCCCTCCGATCGACCCGCTTTTCTGTTTTTATTGAGCGTCTGCGGTATAATTAAGACCAATTGATTAGTGTAATAGCGAGGAGGGGAATTGTCGTGGAGTGTAAACCATTGTCGAAGCAGCGCCGATTGCACGGGCTTCTGAGCATTGTACTATTAGACACGGCTAATCTTGTGGCATTAGTTGCTTTGTTTCTTACCAGTCCTATACAGGGCGCGATTTTTTTGTTTTGTTATATCGGAGGAGCGGTGCTTATTGTGTATTCATATTGTTGTAAGTGCTCTTGCCGCGAACATGGATGTGCCCATGTGGTGCCAGGGCTGTTTGCTTCCGCGCTGCCTCGACGCCGGCCCGGCAAATACACAGGGACTGACCTGATGGGGGTGGCACTGCCCGTAACTGTTTTATTAATTTTTCCCCAGTCCGCGCTGATGAGCTTTGGCTGGCCTTTTTACCTTTATTGGGGGCTGGTAAGTGCCGGAATATTGGATATTGTGATGTTTGTTTGCCCTAGGTGCGACAATAAACGCTGCCTTGTTAAGGGTGGTCATAGTGGGCAGGGGGAGGAGTCAGAGACAGAATAAAAATGTTGTCACTCGTTGGCGCTTAGCAGTTTAAGAGATATTATTTTAAATTTCGCGAAAGCGGGAGGTATCGGTAAGCAGATGGTAACTAACAAATGAATAGTTTTCTTGAAGCGACGCTGACCTTGATGTGGGGCCACAGAAGACCAAGATTTTGCAGATTTGCCTAAGGCTTTCCATGGAGTCAATGCTGGCGACGAGCTGATTGAGTGGTGAGATTTGCGGATAGTACAAATATACCATTTAATTGGTACGGAGGTAGACTATTAGCCTTATTGCTCGGGGCCGCATCCCTGTGATAGATTGACAATGCGGATGGAATGAGTTTGCTTGGTTGAGGAAAGGAAGGGAACCTATGAACTATTATATCGAAGTGCTTAAAAAATATGCTGTTTTTACAGGTCGTGCCCGTCGTAAAGAGTACTGGATGTTCGTTTTATTTAATATCCTTATTTCTATGGTCTTATCTATTATTGATGGCTTTGTCGGAACATCGACGATGTTGTTTGGATCACCGCTATTGCAAGGTATTTATGGGCTAGCGATTCTTTGCCCTGGTATCGCAGTATCGATTCGTCGGTTGCACGATACTGACCGCAGTGGCTGGTGGGTTCTCATCGGCCTCGTTCCGCTTGTCGGCGCGATTGTTTTGATTATTTTTGCCGCTCAGGACGGCAAGCCTGGCAGCAATCAGTATGGCCCTAATCCTAAAGAAGAAGCGATTGCTTAGTTAATATCTTAACCCGTCCGCAGATTTACGCCCCCCGCTACTGATCGGTAGCGGGGGTTTATTTTTGATCGATTTTTTCATTTTGTGCAGGAATTTTCAAAGATTTGTCGAATATTGTCGTTAAATCGAGAATCTAGATAGAGAAAGTCATTGAAGTTGTGAGATGGGAAGGGGTTATGCGAAATGTTTAACAGTATCAGACAGAAAATCGCAGTGGCGGTTTCGTGCGTTTTGATCCTGGCCTGTATTAGTCTGGGGGTCGTGGGTTATTACTTTGCGGCTAACGCTTTAATTGCCGCCGGAGAAAAGCAGCTGGAAAGTGCGGCTGTTTTGGGTGGCAAGGGAATGGGTTGTTTTCTCGATAAAAATAGCGGAGTCATCTCTGCCCTGTCTCAGCGTTCTGAGCTTTTTGCGGCCGGACCTGAAGCGTATCTCCCCGTCCTCAAAAGCGAGGCTGATAGAACAGGTTTTATGGCCATTGGCTACAGCGGGGCCGATGGACAAGCTCTCCTCAGTACTGGACTGATATCGGATATCAGCGACCGCGATTATTTTAAGAAGGCGATGGCGGGGGAGGCCAATGTTTCCGGGGTTGTGATTAGCAAGTCGACAGGGCACCCCATTTATGTCTACGCTCAACCCGTGACAGTCAATGGAGCACAGGGAGTGCTTATCGGGACAAGAGATGCTGAAGAGCTGAGTAGCTTTGCTCAGGATATCACCATCGGTGGGGGCTCCTATGCTTATCTTATCGATGGGGCAGCGACAATGATTGCTCACAAAGATTTTCAGTATGTAATCGATATGTATAACATCCCGGCAGCAGCGGAAGAGGATACCGGACTGGAGGCGCTGGCTGTGCTGATGACCGAGCATATGACTAAGGGAGAGATTGGGACAGGGGAGTATTTCTTCAATGGTTTAGATCGGTTTACTGGCTATGCTCCAGTTGAGGGAACAAATTGGTCTTGCGCCATTGCTGTCACCAAGGACGATTTGCTGGCTGATGTTAAAGCTCTTCGGTATGTCTTTATGATTATTTCAATAATTATCATAATTGTCGGGGCAATTGTTGCTGTCTTAATTGGACGTTCCCTCGCCAAGCCAATTATCCGGGCGGCCAAGCAGTCGTCGATTATGGCCCAGGGTGATTTCTCTCAGATGGTTGGGGCCGAGATGGCCGGCCGCAAGGATGAGATTGGCCTCTTAGCGAAAGGGTTTAATGAAATCAATGCCAGCATGCAGAGTATTCTTCGCAACATAACGGAAACTGCCCAGCAAGTTGCGGCTTCTTCTGAAGAATTAACCTCTACTTCGGGGCAGTCGGCGATCGCCTCGGAAGAGGTGGCCCGGGCGGTAATGGAGATAGCCAAGGGTAGTACAGATCAGGCGGAAGAGACGATGCAGGGGGCATCATCAGTTGATGAGATGGGCATAAGGCTGGATGTCAGTATGCAGAAGATGCATGAGCTTGTGGAGGCCTCGGGTACGGTGGAAAAGCTGAAAAACGAAGGGATAAAAATTGTTGCAGATCTTACAGAAAAAACTACTTCCAATATTAGTGTTTTGGAAAAGGTGGCTTCGGATGTGACGGAGACTAATGTTAGTGCCGATCGTATCGGTCAGGCCAGCCGGGTGATACAAGGGATTGCTGAGCAGACAAACCTACTGGCCCTCAATGCCGCCATTGAAGCGGCCCGGGCTGGTGATGCAGGGCGTGGCTTTGCCGTGGTGGCTGACGAGATTCGCAAGCTGGCCGAGCAGTCGACGGAGTCGGCGCGAGAAATCGACGATGTTGTGCGGGATTTGCAGACCAAAGCTTCCGCTTCCGTGGAGACAATGCAAGGATTGACACAAATTACCCAGGAGCAACAGGGTAGCGTCCGGGAAACCCAAGCCACCTTCCAGGGGATTGCGGCGGCGGTGGAGGTAACTCGCAGGGAAGCTGATGCGATGAGCAAGGCACTAGAAGAGGTCTTAGAGCATCGCAAGCGCGTCCTCGATATTATGCAGAATTTGTCGGCGATTTCAGAGGAGAATGCTGCCAGCACCGAGGAAGCTTCCGGTTCGATCGAAGAAATTACCTCTTCGATGCAAGAAATTGCGCATGCCAGTGAAGGACTGGCTAAGTTGGCGGAGTCGCTGGAAGAATCGATTCACCGTTTTAAAATTTAATTTAAAGGGTTGCCGATAGCGGCAATATTGCGTAAGCTTAGGTCGGGAAGGCGTCAATCCTTCCCGACTTTTTAATGGAGGTTGACAATGTTTAGTTTTCTTGAGGTTGGCTATCAGGCAATTGTTGACATTCCGCAGCTGGTCATCAAGGCCGGTAAGGTGACGGCGCTAACCGGGCCTAGTGGTGGAGGCAAAACCACTATTTTGCGCATGCTGAACAAGATGATCTCCCCGACTCGGGGGACCATTTATTTTAAGGAACAAGATTTAGCGGAAATTGATAGCGTTGCTCATCGCCGTCAGGTCGGCACGCTGAGTCAGCAACCTGTCATTTTCCCAGGTAGCATTGGAGATAACTTGCGCAAGGGTTTCGTTTTTCAAGAGCGAGCAATTCCTTCGGAAGCTGTTTTGGAAGAAGCTTTGGGGAAGGTCAGCCTGGCAAAAGATCTGGAGGATGATGCGGCACTGCTGTCCGGTGGGGAAAAACAGCGACTAGCTTTAGCACGACTCCTTTTGCTCCAACCAGAGGTCTACCTGCTGGATGAACCATCGGCGGCACTTGATGCCGTAACGGAGGATGAAGTCATCGGCATGGTCGTGGAGGAATCCCGCCAGGATCAAGCCACTCTGATTATTGTTACCCATTCTTTAGCGGTGGCTGCTAAATATGCAGACACTGTCTTACGGATTGAAGCTGGCAAGGTCGAGGGAGGTGAGGGCGATGCAGGGAATAACTAACTTGAGTATCGTCCAAGTCGCTCTTGCTTATGTTTTTATTTTGCTTGTTTTGGCTTTGATCAAGTGGCGGAAACTCGACCGTGGCCGCGAGGTGATTCTAGCTTGTCTGCGGATGACCTTGCAACTGATGCTGATGGGGTACGTTCTAGTCTATCTTTTTGCAAATCCTAGTCCTTGGTTGACACTGGCAGTTCTAGGCGTGATGGAGGTTTTTGCATTTTTTACGATCATCAGTCGGTTTAAAGGCAAGATGCGTTTGTCGTTGCAGCTTGTGGCTGGATTTTCTTTAGGTGTTGGAACTTTAATTTGTATCGCGTATTTTCTGCTAATCGTTGTGCAGGTGTCTCCCTGGTACGATCCTCAATATGTTATTCCCTTGGCCGGAATGTTTATTGGCAATTCGATGACAGGAGTGGCCCTGGCTGTCCGGTCTCTCCTCGAGGGGATGGCTAGCAGGAGAGCGATGATTGAAGAAGCTTTGATTCTCGGGGCAGAGCCGAAGCTGGCAGTCCAGGACGTGATAAATTCCACTCTCGAAGCGGCGATTCTGCCGACAATGAATTCCATGGCTGGGATGGGAATCGTTTTTTTGCCGGGAATGATGACGGGGCAGATCTTGGCGGGATTGTCGCCGACCACAGCGATTTCTTATCAGATAGCGATCATGCTGGGGATTTTAGGGTCCGTTGCTTTAGCCGTCATTATGACTTTACTGTTGGGGTACCGTACTTTTTTTAATCGGGACAAGCAGTTGTTTTAGGGTAGCAAGAAGCCGCTGCTTCGTAATCAAACCAGCGGCTCTCCGGTTACCCTGCGATTCGTTAAATTACTTTGCTTTTTTTTAATGTCTAATACTCCAAAGCAACTAGTAGTTGGTCAATTAAGTTGACTAAGCCTTCAATTTCCGGCTTGGACATTTGTCCGTCCGCTCCGACGCTTTCTCCTTTGTGTCTGAGGGCATCTGTTATAAGCGAGGAGAAGATGATGACCGGCAATTTTTTTAGAATTGGATGCTCTTTGATGCGCCTCGTCAAGGTATGGCCATCTAGTTGAGGCATTTCGATGTCCGTTATCAACAACTGAATCTCTTCGACGAATTTATCCCCCTTTTGGGCAACCAGATTCATCAGGTAATCCAGCACCTGTTGTCCATCGTTATAAAAGCGCAAATTATTGAAACCCGCGTGGGTTAGAGTGTCGCTCAGCACCTGCCTGATCATCGGGGAGTCGTCGGCCAGGAGCAGGCGGATGCGGCTGCGATTTTTGGTGGTCAAATCTTTCATCCTGGCCACCGAGATTCCCGCGGACGGATTAATGTCCATGACGATGCGCTCAAAGTCGAGCATCATGTGGATCGTCCCATTTAGGTTAATATTGCCGATAACCAAAGTTGTGTTGAGGATATCGTCGGGTTTTTGCAGCTGATTCCATCCAATCCGACTGATTCCCAGAACTTCGTCGACCAAAAAAGCGACTTTGTTTTGGTTAAACTCACATAGCAATGTCATTTTCTCGCCAGCGTTCTCCATGTGGATTTTGTCGAGGACAAACTTTAGGTCGATGACGGTAACGACTTCGCCTCGGACCAAGGCGATACCTGAAATCGATTCCGGCGCATCTGGAATTGGTGTCAAACCTTCAATTTTTAGGATTTCCCTCACCTTGACTACATTGATTGTATATAGCTTGTCATTTACTTTAAATCGGAGAATTTCAAATTCTCCCGTGCCGCTTTCCAGCAAAATGCCGTCTTTCTTTTCCATGATTCTACCTCCTACAGAGCGCATCTTTTCCTAGTCTTTTTTTAAGTTCGCCAAAAGTATACTAAATTCCTGCTGAAATTCCTATTTTTAATTAAAGAGCGTCACGTACACCTAGGTACGTTCCTGAGCCGGTTTTCTTGCTTTCTTGCTCTGTATCTTTTTGTGCTTTACTTTTCAGTTGAGGTGTTTAAAATAGAGGAAAGAATGCTAGAGGGCTGAGGTGAGAGTTTTGGGAGAGCTTAAAGACTCCATGAGAGATTCGATGATGGACGCGGGGCGGATCAAATCGATGACAGATACTTTTTATGCCTTTGCCATGACGCTGTTGGTTTTTAGTTTTAACATCCCAAAGTTTGATCATCCAGTTAGCGAAGTGCAGTTTAATAGCGCTATTGCTTCACAGGTGCCGATTGTTTTTATATATATTCTTAGTTTTCTTTTGTTGGCGAAGTTTTGGATGGTCAACCACCGGGAGTTTGAATACATTCAAAAAATCGATCATCCTTTTATTTTGTTAAATTTCTTGAATATGATGCTGGTTGTTTTCATCCCTTATTCTACAGATCTGATTGGTGAATTTACCCAGATGCAGATGGCAAATATTATTTTTGCTGCTAACCTCGGATTGATTGGAATTGTACATTACTGGATGTGGATCTACGTCGCGAAGAACAATATGTATTCCTCGCGGCGGCGGGAAGGTGAGCTTAGAGCCCTGCGCTATCGTTCCCTGGCAATTCCTTTGCTTTCAGTAATTGCAATTATCATTAGTTTTTTTAGCCCGAACTATAGCTCGCTGGTGTACGTTGTGTCACCTTTTTTACAGTACGTTTTTTGGAAAAAGGCGAAAGTATGACTCTAGGCAGGATATGTCTTTCTCTGTGGCGAATTAATAAGCTATGAGTAGATTAGGAGCAGGAGGCAAATGACGCTTTGGATTTAAAGTATGAACAAAAAACGGCGGCGACGGAATGTTGCCAGGATGCTGTTCAAATGAAAGAGCTTTCACAGGCCAAAGAATTGCTGGAGCAGACAAATCGTCTGGCTCGCGTCGGTGGCTGGGAGTTTGACGTTGCCTCCGGGAAGTTATTTTGGACTGAAATTACTCGTGAGATTCATGAAGTTGACGATGATTATCAACCTGACTTAGAAATGGGCCTTGCTTTTCACCTAGAATGGGCAGATCGGGATAGCCTTTGCCAGGCAGTCAAGGGATGTATCGCCAATGGAACTCCGTGGGATCTAGAGTTGCGCTTTGTTACCGGCAAAGGTCGGCAGATTTGGGTCAAGGCAATCGGGCAAAGCGCAATTGTGGATGGAGAGTGCGTTCGCCTTTACGGGGCCTTTCAAGACATAACAGCGCGAAAAAATGCCGAACAGGAACTTCTAGAAATTAATTCCTTGTTGGAGCGGACAGCGGCGGAGGCTAAAGAGATGTTTGCCCAGGCTGAGATGGCCAATTCTGCCAAGTCCGAGTTTCTGGCCAATATGAGCCACGAAATTCGCACCCCTCTGAATGGGGTAGTCGGTTTTGCCGAGTTGCTCCTAGAGACGGGCCTTTCCCCTGTGCAATTGCAGTATGCCAAGGCAATCAGTACTTCCGCTCATTCTTTGCTCGGCATTATTAATGATATCCTGGATTTGTCGAAGATTGAGGCGGGCAAGCTGGAACTTGAAAAAATCAGGACGGATTTGCCGCTCCTTGTCGAAGACACTGCGGATATTATCAAGTTTATCTTGGCAGAAAAAGGGGTCGAGTTTGTTCTCGCCTTGCCTTGGGATTTACCTCGTTATGTCAGTGCCGATGCGGTGCGCCTGCGCCAAATCCTCGTTAATTTATTAGGCAATGCCGCTAAGTTCACCAGCCATGGGGAAGTAGAATTGAGAGTAGTGTGGCACAGCATTGACGAGGCCACGGTGCGACTGGAGTTTGCTGTCAGGGATACAGGAATTGGCATCTCCAAAGAGAATCAAGCTAAACTTTTCAACTCTTTTGTCCAGGCGGATTCTTCCACAGCCAGAAAATTCGGGGGGACAGGCTTGGGGCTGGCTATCTCGCGGATGCTGGTTCAAAAAATGGGAGGCGAAATAATTCTCGAGAGCGCTCCAGGTGAAGGTAGTGTTTTTTCGTTTGCCATCGATTGCTTGCTGGAAGAGGGTGCAGTTGCTGAGCTTGCCACTGCTCAAGACTGGCGGGGGATGATTGTCGTCGGCAACGAGGCTTTAGGTTTGGTTTTGCAGCAGTCGATGCGAGGGATTGGTTGCGAATGTGCTCTTTTTTCTTCGGGAGCCGAGGCACTGGCGAAATTGCCGGAGCTAGTCGCTTGTGATGGCACCATGACCAAGGATTATCTGTGTATTGCGGATTATCAGTTACCGGATATGGTCAGCACGACGCTAATCGCAGAGGCGCGTCAAACTGCCGGAACGCATGATAAAGCGTGTCGCTGTATATTGCTGCATAGCTGTCAGCAGTTAATCAATGCCGAAAAAGACGACGGTAGCATCGTTCACCTTTCAAAGCCCGTTAAAAATAGCGAACTGAACGGTGTCTTTAGGTATTGGGAGGAGCTTGAAAAGGGGGGCATCCCCTCAGAGCGAGTCGCGGCCAAGGAAGCAGATGGCCAGAGTGAGAGTGGAAAAGATTTTACATTGTTAATAGCTGAGGACATGGAAGTCAACATGGTCTTGGTTAAAATTTTGATTAAAAAGGTTTTGCCTCAAGTATCGATTCTGGAGGCTAGGGATGGTGCGGAAGCAGTCTCCATTTATCAGCGGATGGGAGCGGATCTAATCTTAATGGACGTACAGATGCCTAATGTCGATGGCTATGCGGCGACTCGGCAGATACGCAAATGGGAGGCGGCGGCGGGGGGGCACGTGCCGGTTGTCGCTTTGACTGCTAGTGCTGTGGCTGGTGAAAAGGAAAAATGTCAACAAGCCGGCATGGACGACTATTTAATGAAACCGATTGATCAGGCGGAGCTGGCGACAGTTTTACATCGCTATGCATCTGCTCTGCGTCAAATGAATGCTGTCGCTGCGCCCATAGCTGAACACGCTTTGCAGCGTTTTGATGCTCAAAAGCTCCTGGAGATGGTGAACCATGATGTAGCCACTCGAAAGGAGCTTTTACAGATGACTTTGGATCAATTCGACGGTTATCTCGGCAAAATTCAAGAGGAAATTGCCGCTGGGGAATTGGCTAAAGCCCGTAAAAACGCCCACGCCATTCGAGGAGCTTCGATGTCAATTTGCCTTGAGATGATGGTGCAAAAGGCCGGGGCGGTCGAAAACTTGCCCGAAGCCCAAGCGGCGGCGATGCCGGACGTTTTTGCGGAGCTTGTCGCCGAATGGGAGGAAACGCGCAAGTCAATCCAGGAGTATCTTTAAGTTTCTTTTCCTAAGGGCCGATAGATAAGACAGGGAATATTTTATATTTCTTGCTTTTTGATGTTGATCCGAGGGGAGGATTTGCAAAATGATGGTCTCACTTCGCCGGCTGCTGCTGACCTTGGTCTCGCTTGCTGCACCTTTTTGCTGGATTAATGGATCTAGTGCAACGCCTTATCAGGCAGAACAAATATCAGTTCAACAGGAACGTAATTTCAAGATAGCCGTCGACGGGCAGCTGGTGGCTGCCCGCGCTCGAGACGGCTCTTTTTTATATCCGGTGACGATTAACGGACGGGCTTATTTGCCGGTCCGTTTTGTCGCAGAGCTAAATGGCTGCAAGGTTAGCTGGGACGCTGCCACGCATACGGTAAAGCTTTTTAGTAGTTCGGGGCCGGTACTCCACGGCGAGTTCAAGCTAAGTTAGAAAAAAGTTTCAAAATCAATCTGGACGGACAGGAAGTTATTCCTCGGGACGTTGACGGCACAAGGCTCTACCCGATTACATATCAAGGTTGGAGCTATTTGCCGGTGCGAAGCCTAGCCGAGATAACAGGCACAGGGGTCGGATGGGTTCACGATTCACAGACTCTCCTGATTACCCGTCATTCAGGTCAGGCTGCTCCGGCGCAGGTGACGACAACTTCGGCGCCCGATGCGCTATTGGAAGACTGGCCCGCGGCAGTTACTGCGCCGCCGGTCGTTCAGACAACCATTCCTGTTGTATCAGACTTGGTAGTGGCGCCGCCTGTGGTCGCGGATGTACCGCCCGTCTCAGTGCCTGTCGTGACTGTCCCAAGCCCCGTGGTTTTGCCCGTGGCTCCGGTGCTCGTGCCACCGGTGACGCCATTGCCGGCTTCATCGCGGATTGTTAGGTTGACTGCTCAAGCCAACTCATTGTGGACCACTGTGGAGATCACATGCGCATCCGACGTTTATTCCGTCACGCTAAATGGAGAACATATGACCTACAAAGGTAATGATACCTTTGTTTATCACTTGATTAACGCTAATACTGGACGGGCACAGACCCTCCAGGTTTTCGACGTGGACGGGCGCAGGCTTGAGTCCGTCCAACGGAACATTTAAGGAGGGAATGGAATGAAGCGAATTGTGCAAAAGCTGGGTTTTTTTCTTGTTTGTCTAATTAGTCTCCAAGCCTATCAGCCGGGAATAGCAGGGGCAACCAGCCTGCAGGCTGTGATTCTTAATCCAAATTTATTGTATGGGCCGAACAATCTCATCAACAGAGCCTATGTCGAGGTTCCGCCCCAGTTGATTAAGGCTATGTCATATACCAGTATTAAGACGGTAGCCAGCCCGGCGACTTACCTGGTGACCGTCAGTGTGGAAACCAATGTACCGGTGGACGGCGTCGAGATTGCTTCAGACACGGCCATCCGGATTGCCGGTCGCAATATTTATCAATACAGTTGGAATCATGTACCGGGGGCTACCAAGTTGGATGTCAATGTTGTAGCAACTTTAGGACTTCGAACTGCGACGAACGTTTTTGCCGTTGATGTCACAAGGTCTACGGGGCGGAGCACGATACCTGCTGATACCCTGAGCCCTAATTCTCCTTACAAGTTTCTTGATATGCTCTCCGGAACAGGCACCACCACCTTTCAGCAGATACTCAACAGCTATGCTAGCGAATTGGCTTCTTTGAATATTACTTCAGCGCAGGCGATCGAAGGAGTCGTGACCTACGACCCGGCCACTCAGAAGCTGAATGGAACCAGCGTAGACATGGAGTACAGTCTTAATGCCACCAGTTTTAACAATGGCACATGGTTGTTATGTACAGCATCTTCGTCCGATATTACTTACACAGGTGGACGCACTATCGCCGTCCGGGATAAAACCATTCCCAAGCAGTGGTATGCCATTCCTGTGGGTCAGGCGGGGGCGGCTCCCGTCCGGGGGACGGATTTTCAGTTGTCGTTTGCCAACGAAGCCTTGGTTAATTCAGGGGCGGTTCCTTTGGAGTACCGCACCGCTAGCAATCCCAATTACACGGTTTTAGCTACTGGACCTGGCATTTTAATTTCTTCTCTGATACCCGGCACTATCTATGTGCGGTTCCCTGCCACTGCAAACAGTGTGGC
>CAZWXO010000037.1:3634-18447 GCA_964637885.1 uncultured bacterium | reverse complement strand
TGAGCCCGTTGGCTTATAAATTTAGTGTTGGCTTAGTGGCTTGTAAAAGTCCAAGAAAATGTCTGCACCCCCTAGTGGGAAAATTTCTCTTGCAAAAGACAGGCTGGGACTTAGGACTGATTTAATAGTGCGATGAAATAATTCAAAAGTAAAGTTTTCAAGTGTGTCGAAAGAGAGGATATGTAAGCATGAGTAAAAAAATAGTGGTGTTAACAGGTAGTCCTAGAAAGAATGGGAATTCATTTGCCATGACAGATGCCTTTATCGAGGCATGCAAAGTTAAGGGGTGTGAAGTATCCAGGTTTGATACAGCATTTATGAATGTTAATGGTTGTACTGCTTGTCAGAATTGCTATAAAAAAGAACAAGAAGCCTGCTGCCAGAATGACGACTTCAACACAATAGCATCTGCAATTGAGATTGCTGATGCCGTAGTCTTTTCCTGCCCAGTTTATTGGTACGGGGTGCCTTCAAATCTGAAGGCAGTTATCGATAAATTCTATGCGTTTAGTGTTGGTCAAAAAATACATAGTATGGCAGGAAAGAAAGCTGCATTGATTACCTGCTGGGAAGAAAGCGGCCTCGATGTTGGGGATGGAGTTAAATTTACCTATCTTCGAAGCGTTTGTTTTCTGGGATGGAATTCTGTAGGGGAAGTGGCCGTTCCGGGAATTGATCAGGAGGGAGATGTCCTTCGTACAAATGGCATTCAACAGGCCGTAAAACTTGCTGAATTAGTGTGAAAGCTGAAACAGAATATTAAAGGGGCAGAGTTAAGCGCATATAATTGTGTAAATTGGTTTCGTTGGATAAACGGATGGAACCATGAAGATTCCTCGGTTAGAATAAAAGCACTAAACTAATTTGAGGAGAAATCACCCATGGCCCAGTATCAGATTACACTAGACCCGGAAAATTTGCATCATCTTTTTCCAAATGCTTGATTAAGCCTTCGTCTTTGATGTTTTTTGAAGTAATTTATATTTAATTGCGGGGAATTTGTTTTAGTTATAAAATAAGGGAGTAATTAAATTACATTTAATTTCGGACAACTAGTGTTTTGACATCGGCAGTATTTGAAAAAGGAGGAACAAGAATGAAAAAAAGTTTATTTTTAATTCTAGTAACCGTGATACTAGGCACACTTGTAGTTTCGGGGTGTTCTTCTAATTCTGCACCAAATTATGTTGATATTTCTGCTGAAGATGCAAAAGAACTGATTGATAGCAATCCAGACACTATTATCATTGATGTATCGCCTAATTTTGCACAGGGACATATCCCAGGAGCCATAAACTATTACTTGGGAGACGGCTCATTGGATGAAGCGATTCCTACACTTGATAAAAGCAAGACCTACCTAGTTTACTGTCATGTAGACAGTGTAGCAATTGCCGGGGCTGAAAAGCTTATTGAAGCCGGTTTTGAAAAAGTATATAGGCTCGAAGGTAATTATTCAGCCTGGGTGGATGCAGGATATCCTGTAGAAAAACCAGAAATAACCTATGTTGATATTTCTGCTGAAGAAGCAAAAGAACTGCTTGATAGCAATCCGGATACTATTATCATTGATGTATCGCCTAATTTTGCACAGGGACATATCCCAGGAGCCATAAACTATTACTTGGGAGACGGCTCATTGGATGAAGCGATTCCTACACTTGATAAAAGCAAGACCTACCTAGTTTACTGTCATGTAGACAGTGTAGCAATTGCCGGGGCTGAAAAGCTTATTGAAGCCGGTTTTGAAAAAGTATATAGGCTCGAAGGTAATTATTCAGCCTGGGTGGATGCAGGATATCCTGTAGAAAAATAGTTTTATCCGAGCTCAAAACGGCAAGTATTTTTCCATATTTTATTAAAGCAGCCTGGGAGAATAATTTCTCCCAGGCTGCTTATTGCGAAGCAGAAAACCCACGGCTAGGCCGGGGGTTCAACTGAACCAACGACTTTGAGTCTTAAAAAGAGGTCAGTGGTTTAATCTTTAATCATAAAAAAATACAATAATTCAATTCGCTAGAGTAGCAGAAAGTCTGTGAATGATAATTCAAAATCATACCACTTGGGCACCTTTTGACAGCGAATTAGTTTACCGCATACATTTGTGGCCTAGCAAACTGTTCGTAAAAGTGTTAACGTCCCTCTAGGTTTCGGAACCTTTCCTAACCACATTGTGAAGCCGTCGTGAAGCTTGTAAAACGCTAGAAACCTGCTAATTCAACGCCTTCAATCCTTAAATCATCAATATGATTCATGGATTTGTTTTATGCCGATATCGGAACAATGTTTACAATGTACCGATATCGGTATATTATGTTGTCGAGGTGATTCTGATGAAATATATGAGCATATCCGAGGCTAGCAATGAATGGAAAATCAGTGCCCGAAGAATACGCGTGCTTTGCTCTGAGGGACGAATCGAAGGGGCAGTAAAATTCGGTCGGAACTGGTCTATTCCATATGATGCTGTTAAGCCAGCCGATGCCAGAGTAAGTTATAGAAAATCATATCAAGGCACTGCGTTTGACTTTAGCGGAATCGAAGAGATGAAAGCAAGGATTGATAGGCATCGACCGTTATCAAAGGGATTAGCAGATTCGCTGCATGAAAAGCTGATTATTGAATGGACGTATAATAGTAATGCTATCGAAGGGAATACTCTAACTTTATCCGAAACAAAAGTTGTTCTAGAGGGAATAACAATCGGTGGTAAAAGCGTTGTCGAGCATTTGGAGGCGATCAACCATCGAGAAGCGATTCTATTCCTGGAAGAAATAATCCGTCATGATGAGCCTTTATCGGAATGGAATATAAAAAACATCCATGCCATTATTCTTAAAGAGATCGACAATCAGAATGCAGGAAGGTATAGGATGGAAAACGTAGTGGTTGGTGGTGCTATGCATATTCCGCCGAAGCACTATGAAATCAGTTCACTGATGCAGAACCTAATTCTGGAGTATAAAGAAGAGTGGCAGTCATATCATCCGATTGTCAGAGCGATACTTTTACATGGTGAATTTGTAAAAATCCACCCGTTTATTGACGGAAACGGAAGAACATCCAGACTGCTTTTGAACTTTGAGTTAATGAAAAATGGATACCCACCCATTATAATTAAGAAAGAAAACAGAGCGCAGTATTATAATGCGCTGGATCATGCCCATACCACCATGGATTATCAACCATTTCTCGAGTTTGTTGCTAAGTTAGTGATTGAATCTGAACAGTTGTGGTTGTCATTGGTTGAATAGAAATGTCTTTTGCCAGAGAAAATTTCCCTCAAGGGGAGCGGACGTTTTCCAAGTTTTTTTGTTATCACTATTCATTGTTGCCATACTGTTGTCAACAATGACAAAGTATAATATGAATGCAAACAAACCAATATATTTTAACTTGTAGGAGGGAATTTATGTTTACAATCTATGTTTACGTTCTGGATACCTTAGCCGACTGGGAACTGGGGCATGTTATTTCAGAGCTGAATTCTGGCCGATTTTTCAAAAAGGGCGCGCAGCGTGTATCGCTCAAAACGGTTAGTTATTCTAAGGAGCCTATCGTTACAATGGGAGGGATGACAGTTGTGCCCGATTGCATAATTGATGATATTGCTGTGAATCAAGCAAGCATCTTACTATTGCCCGGCGCAGATACATGGAATGACCCAAAGCACGGTGTTATCATCGAAAAAGCAAGCGAGCTTCTTTCGCTAGATGCTACGGTGTGTGCAATCTGTGGTGCCACCGCTGCCCTCGCCAACTTTGGTTTACTAGATAAGCGTCCACATACCAGTAATGGACCGGGATTTCTTGAAATGGTTGCTCCTGGTTATACAGGGCAAAGTTTTTATATTGACGAGCCATCTGTAGCGGATAACAACCTTATTACTGCAAGTTCCACCGGAGCATTATTGTGGGCGAAACAGATTATCGAGCATTTAGGTGTTTTCCAAACAAACACGCTGGAAGCATGGTATGAATTTTTTAGTACGGGTGAGCCTCAGCATTTCTTTGTCCTTATGCAAACTTTGTCGCCGAGCAATGAAAACTGATCCGCTGACATTGATGATTGTAAACTTAACAACAACTCGGGAAAATATGGAGGATTGAATATGAAGCGTAAAATAGAAAGCGTTACAATAGGTATCGCAGTAAAGAATGTGACTGAAGCTACTCAGTGGTACAAATCCCTGCTGGGTGATGTCGAAATTATAGAGCCGGAACCGGGGACAATCGAGCTTCAGCTAACAGATAATACGTGGCTACAGCTCGATGATAGCGGCTATTTAGAGGTTGGTGGAGGGTCATCGATTATTCGTATGGAAACGGATGATATCGACAAGGCACATGAGTTGGCAAGAAAACTAACTGTTGACGTAGAGGATATTGTGACAGTTGAAGGCGTCGTGAAGTACTTTGACTTCAAAGATATTGCAGGCAACCGATTATCCTTTGTTCAGTTACTGGATACATAATGGTTAGTGCAAGGAAGTAGAAAAACATACAAATAAACATGGATATGCTTCCGGAATCAAGGTAGATGTCGCAGTTCGAGGGGAGCGAGAACTGTGGTCATTCGTATCGGAGTTATCCTGCGGTAAAGATTGGATACGGTTGGTTTCTCGAGCTTGGTAAAATCCTCGAAAAAGTTGCTGAAGAGAATGGGTTATCAATGATTAACCAATACCTGCTTGTATTTTTCAATTATTAATGCTAGATTAGTCTTGATTATTCTGGGGCGAAAGAGGTAATTTAAGTGATGGATATTCCAAAATACAAACACCCCGACTTTTCCGAGCAACGGTTCGTAGATTCGCCGGATGCAAAGGTTGCCAAGGTCAGCAAGAAGGGGGTAGCTCCGGCACATTATCACGCTACATCGATGTACCCGGAGTATTACAAGATCGATGGCGAGTGGAAGCTTTTAGAGCAGACGCGGATGGACTGCGTTCCGGTAATCCACCCGGACGGGTCGATCGAAGCAAAAGAATTTCGTCGTTTAAATATTGGGGAGACAGTGGTTGTTGGAAGAAACGACGACGGTAGCGAAGGTATCTATTTGTACAGTACCGGTTTTGAATCCTCTGAGGCCGGGATTGATACATTCGCCTTCCGCAGCGGGCGTTCTCGGGAAACTACGTTTATGCCCGATTACGAAAGATTAGTCCAATTATTGAAGCATGACAAGGAAAACGGCCATATCGTCTGGGTGCTTGGGCCGGCAGTAGTTTTTTCCAATGAGAGCCGAGTGGCAATGGAGTATATTATCGATAGCGGGTATGCTCACGCGATATTCGGCGGCAACGCTATCGCCACCCATGATATCGAGGGGGCGATGTTCCGCACGGCTTTGGGGCAGAACATTGAGACGCGGGAAAACGTCCACAATGGTCATTATCATCACCTTGATGCGATAAATGTAATCAACGATATCGGCTCAATTCCGGAAGCCCTAAAAGAGCTGAAAATTAGTGACGGCGTCATTTCATCTTGTCTTAAAAACGATGTGCCTTTTGTACTGACTGGGTCAATTCGCGATGATGGACCGCTCCATGGTGTGATCGATGAAATGTCCGTAGCCCAGGATGCGATGCGGCAGCACACTAAAAAAGCCACGACAGTCGTGGCCTTGGCGACACAGCTGCATACTATTGCCGCTGGAAATCTAACTCCTTCGTACACGGTTGTGGATGGAGAAGTCCGTCCGGTCTTCATTTACGCCATCGATGTCTCAGAGTTTGTGCTGAATAAATTAAGAGACCGGGGAACACTTGAAGTAGCGACCATCGTCGCCAATACCCAGGATTTTCTTTTCAAGTTGACAAATATGCTGCAAAATAATTCCTAAGGAGAGAATATCCCTTTAAAAACATGGAGTTTGACAAGAGACAATATATGGTTGGCCATTAAATGCCAACATTACAAAACCGCCCTTAGGGCGGTTTTCAGGTTGAAGCCAAAAGCGTTATTCTTCGTTGGCTTCAAGCTTTGGCTTAGTCACATATCCCGTATATGCTCCTGTCGCCAAGAGTTTTAGCCGCCTCGCTTAGCATTTTTTCTATTCAGTCTGCTAGTTTATCGATTTTGACATTACCCTTTGTGCAGCAGCTTGACCGCCATCTGAGCTTCTTCGTATATCTCCCGTAAGGGCAGACCCGTAGCTTCAGCGATGCGACGACAGTCCTCATATTCGGGGCTGGCCTTGCTGATCGAACCGAAGCTGGCGATTTTCACTTTTATTTTACCCAGGGGTGTTTCCACTTCCTCGATGGTCCTAGGCATGAAATTGCGTTCCACATAATATTTGCGGATGCCTAAGGTGGTGGTTTCCTTGAAAAGCAGTTCGCACAGCCCGGCTTCATCCCTGGGCCTAGCTATAACCTTCAACATAAAGGCCGGTCGATTTTTTTTCATATAAATAGGGACGGTGAAGGCATCCAAGGCCCCGAGCTCTCTGGCCTTATCCATGGCATATGCAATCTGTTCGCCGGGCATATCGTCAATATTTGTTTCCAGCACGACTACCTGACCTGCCGTTGCTTCACCCTTGGCATCCATCGCCTCGACGGCGATAATCCGCAGCGCATTAAGGCTCCCCGTGTCCCGTTTGCCCATTCCGTAACCAACCTGGGCGACCTGCCCCGATGGCAGCGGACCGTATTCCCGGGTCAGCGTCTTAATCAAGGCCATCCCTGTAGGTGTAACAAGCTCGGTGGCCGGACCATCGCAAATCACAGGGATCGCGCTGCCAGCCAGCATTTCGAGGACTGCCGGCACCGGCACCGGCAGCCGCCCATGCTGGCATTGGATAAAGCCATGGCCTTCATGCAAGGGAGAGGAGGCAACCTCCGGCCAGCCTAACAATTCAAGGCAGACTGCCGTACCGACAATGTCGATGATTGAGTCGACGGCCCCGACCTCATGAAAATGCACTTCTTCGATGCGGCGGCCATGTACCTTAGCTTCGGCCCGGGCAATCTCTTGAAATGTTTGCAGGCTGAATTCTTTGATCGGGTCTGACAAGAGGCTGCCCTTAATGATGGAAGTTATATCCTGTAAATTTCTTTCGACATGGCCAGGCTCTTCAACCAGAACATTAAAATCAATCCCGGAAATACCATGACGTTTGCAAGTTTGGATCTCGATCTGATAGCCAGGCAGGTGCAGCTTAGCGAGCTCTGCCGTGAATTTTTCCTGGTCAATGCCCAGAGACAGCAGGGCCGCCACCGTCATGTCACCGCTGATACCAGAAAAACAGTCAAAATATAAAATTCGCATCTTACCCCTCCTAAGAGAAAATTTCTGTTTATGTCTTATTTATCATGCTGGCCAGGTAGCCAGCTCCAAAGCCATTATCGATATTGACGACACCAATTCCGCTAGCACAGCTATTCAGCATCGTCAGTAAGGCCGCCAAACCGCCAAAGCTGGCACCGTAACCGACGCTGGTCGGGACCGCGATTACGGGCTTGTCAACTAAACCGCCGACAACGCTGGCAAGGGCGCCCTCCATCCCGGCGACGACAACTACGACGCTTGCTTGCATGATCTCCTGGCTGTGGGCAAACAACCGGTGAATCCCGGCTACCCCGACATCATAAATACGCACCACATTATTGCCCAGAATCTCAGCTGTTATGGCCGCTTCTTCAGCAACCGGCATATCCGAGGTGCCAGCGGAGATAACGGCGATTGTGCCTTCATGAAGGCGTTCCTGTCGCTGGTTAATCACAATTATCCTAGCCATCTCAAAAAAAACGGCTTCGGGATAATCTTCCTTAAGGCACGCAAATGTTTCACTTCCAACCCGGGTAATCATAATATTATGATCGCAGTTTTCCAGCATTTTTTGGACGATCTGTTTGATTTGCAGATCTGTTTTACCTTGCCCGAAAATTACTTCCGGATAACCATTGCGCAAACTGCGGTGGTGGTCGACTTTGGCAAAGCCTAGATCTTCAAAGGGCATTTTTTTAAACTCGCTTAGTGCTTCTTCGATGCTGGTTTCGCTCTTCTGAACTCGCTCTAACAGGCTCTGTAGACGGACTTTATCCATTTAGACACTTCCTTTACATCAAGATTAATTCATACTTCCCATCCGATAACCCTGGAGGTCCAGGGATATATACCGAAAACCAATGCCTTGTAGCTCCTGGCATACTTGATCGAGGAAAGCCTCATTAAAAAATTTACTTCTTTCTTCAGGAGCCACCTCAATCCGCGCCTGATCACCATGGTAACGGACCCGCACCTGACGGATGCCGGAATCCAGTAAAAAATCCTCTGCTTTTTCGATCATCGCCAATTTTTCTTCAGTGATCAGCTCGCCATAGGGAATCCGGGTCGCCATGCAGGCGAAAGCCGGTTTATCCCAGGTTGGCATCCCCAGTGCACGGGATATCTGGCGGATCTCCGCCTTGGTCATTTGCGCTTCGACAAAGGGACTGATCACGGCCAGTTCTTGCAAAGCCTGCCGGCCCGGGCGGTAGTCGGCTAAATCATCGATGTTGGTTCCATCGGCCACCTTGTCTATCCCCCGGGCTCGGGCGACCTGCCATATTTTGCCGAAAAGTTCCTTTTTACAGTGGTAGCATCGATCCACGGGGTTGTGGGCAAAAGATGCCATCGATAACTCCTCGGAGGTAATCGTGACTACCTCGATTCCGATAGCTTTGGCAAAGGCAACGGCTTCGCTATACTCACGCTGCGAATAAGTGGCTGAGCGGGCTATCACTGCTAGTGCCTTATCACCGAGCTCCTCACGTGCCACCTTGGCGAGCAAGCTGCTGTCGACTCCTCCAGAAAAACCCAGGACAACGCCACAGGTGTCGCGTAAAATTATCCGCAACTGCTTTAGTTTCGCTTCTACATCCATTTTTTCACCATCCATACTGCCAAATTATTTCGCCTTTGACTCCTCTTGTGATAAAATGCGCATTTTTTTATCCAATCTTATCACATTGGCATACAATATCTATACTTGTCGGATTCGTCAATCAGGCATAAGAAGATTTTAATATTTCATTCCGCCTGCCTGCCGGATTTGCGCTGTCAACCATCCCGAGCAATCGTCAAGCCAATATTCTCAGCATCCGCAACTAGGATGCCAGTTTTCATTGGCTTTCTTAGCGGTTTTGAACTACCCATCCGTACCAGACAGCAACAATTTCTTTGGGGGAAGATCAGTCAAAAAAAACGCAAGCATTGGAGCGGTGCTAGTGGTGCTATAATGTAAATGAAAATATTTTTGGGTGACTCGATGAGTTTACGTTTTCCCGAATGAAAAGAGGAGATGAGGTAGATGATGACGCGACGGATGAAAGTTTCTCTCATAGTCAGTGCTATTTTGGGGGTTTTTTGTATTGTCGGGGCCTCGGCAAGGTCTGGATTTGACAGTGAGGCTTACTGGTTGTTTTCCCTGTGGTACAACCGCCTGCTAATGGGCTTTGTCATCGGGCTGCCGTGGATCGATGCCGATCTGCCCAAAGCCGTCCTTCGCGGTGCTTTGATTGGCACGATTGTTTCTTTTGCCTTTTATAGCGCGACAGGATTCACGGACGTTGTCAGTTTCCTGGCAGGTATCGTCTACGGAATGCTCATCGAATATTGCGCGTTCAAGGTCGGGGAGGCCGCGCCCCGCGATTTGCGGGAAAAAGAGGCGAAGCATGGGTAAAATTATTATTATTGTCCTTGTTTTGATAGGGTTTGGGATAATCGGATTAATGGCTTTTAATCGGAATGATAAGGAGGATACTATGATCGATCGAGGATCACCGGGGCAAGTCCCGGATTACAAGAACAGTCGTTACAAGGAAATCTATTTAGCTGGAGGTTGTTTTTGGGGGGTGCAAGCCTACATCGACCGAATTGACGGCGTCGAATACACCAATGTAGGTTACGCCAATGGTCAAAGTGATCAAACAGATTATTATTCCATCGGCAAAACCGGGCATGCGGAAACCATCTATGTGGTCTACGACCCGGAAAGACTTTCACTAGCTGAGCTTTTGGGCTATTTCTATCAGATTATCGATCCGACGAGCTTAAATAAGCAAGGCAATGACCGAGGAACACAATATCGTGCCGGGATTTATTACGTTGATGGAGCGGATAAAAAAATTATCGAGTCGGTCACGGAGCAGGAGCAACTAAAATACAGCGCGAAAATTGTCACGGAGATTGAACCTTTGCAGAACTACGTTTTAGCCGAAGATTATCACCAGGATTATCTGGATAAAAACCCGCAGGGCTATTGTCATATCAATCTGAATGGAATTCCCCGGGAAAAGCCGGTGGTCGATTTGTCCGATTATCCAAAGCCGACCGCGGCAGAAATCGAGAAAAAGCTGACTGAAATGCAGCTGGGGATTACCCAGGCAGATCGGACCGAAGCGGCGTTTGCGAACGAGTATTGGGATAATAAGAAGGCAGGCATATATGTCGATGTCGTGACGGGCGAGCCCCTATTTCTCTCGACAGACAAATTTGACTCAGGGACGGGCTGGCCTTCGTTTACCAGGCCGATCCAGTGGAATGTCGTGACATATCACGTCGATGGATCGGCGGGGATGGAGCGGATCGAGGTCAGGAGTCGAAGCGGGGACAGCCACCTGGGGCACTTGTTTAAAGATGGGCCGGTAGCCGAAGGGGGCTTCCGCTATTGCATGAACAGCGGGGCCCTGGACTTTATCAGCCTTGATGAGATGGACGCCCGCGGCTATGGGAAATTTAAAACACTATTCGAGTAAAAAAGCTACGGTAGGGAATGCTTGAACCTATTAAATTGCGTGGGGAAATATTATAATTAGTGACGGGGGAAAGTGGTTTTAGAGGAATTTCTCCTTTGATAAATTCATTGAGAAAGCTAGTGAGGCACAAATGAGTCAGCAAAAAACAATTCTGTTGGTTGAAGATGATTCCATCATGGCTTTGAGCGGTAAACGGGTTTTAGAAAAATATGATTATGCGGTCCTTGTTGCAAATACCGGGGAAAGCGCTATCACGCTTTTTACTGATAATCCGGAAGTCGCTTTAGTACTGATGGATATCGATTTAGGGGATGGCATTGATGGTACAGAAACCGCCGACTTGTTATTGCACATCCGCCAAGTTCCCATCGTCTTTTTGTCGAGCCACACCGAGCCCGAAATCGTTGAAAAAACTGAAAAAATCACCTCCTACGGTTATGTGGTTAAAAATTCCAGCAACACTGTGTTGGAGGCCTCGATTAAAATGGCGTTTAAGCTGTTTGAAGCAAATCAGCTCACTTTAGCCAATGAAAAGCATATTGCCCGGCAGCTCCGATATGCTAATGCCCTCAACCAGATAGCCGAGATAATTATTTCCGAGGATCATCCGGAAGAAATACTCCATCAAGTTAACGAGATTATTGCTACTGCCTTAGAGAGTGACAGGGCGCTGATTTATGATATATTTTTTGCAGAAAACCGCATTGAGGCTCTTTGTGAATTGTTGACCAAGAACCACCCAGAAGTGCTTTCCACTAAGGGAAAATATACTTCTCTAGAAATGTTTGGTGCTGCCTTCAAGCATATTCGAGAAACCCGGCAGCACCTGGAAAGCTTTGCGGATAAAGTCAATCCGTTGTTTGCAGGGTGCGAGGCCACTGAAATTCTACATACGCGCTTGCACATCAAAAGCCTTGTCTGGTATCCCTTCGCCTTTGATGACCACGGGTATTACCTTTTTACCATTTATAGCATCTTGGAAAAGAGAGTTTGGACGCCTGAGGATCTATTTTTCCTCGAATCCGTCGCTAAGCAAGTCAGTCTGGCTTTAATGAAAATATCTTTGCACAGAGAGCAGCTTGATGTAGAGCGAGCTCTCCGGACCAGCAATAACTATTATCGCATCCTCACCGACAATATGAAGGATGTGGTCTGGGTCATCGATACGGAATCTTTACACTATACCTATCTGAGTCCGTCGGTGTCGAGATTGCGGGGCTACACTGCCGATGAGATCATGAGCGCTCCAGTTGGAAAACACCTTCTCGCCGAATCTGCCGACAATTATTTGACAATGGTGCGCGAATGCGCCGAGGCTTTTAAGCAGGGCGCTATCGCTGAAAATGACTTTCGCACCATAGAAATGCAATTGCCTTGCAAGAACGGTAGTAAAGTGTGGACGGAAATTGTGGCCAGTCCGCGTTTTAATAGGGAGAGCGGGCATATCGAAATTTGCGGCGTTACCCGGGATATTTCGCGCCGTAAGGAAGTCGACGAGGCATTGCGTAAAAGCGAGGCTCAACTGCGGAGCTACTTCGACCTGCCGATTATCGGAATTGCTATCACAAACCTAGCCAAGGAATGGTTGGACGTCAATGACTGCCTTTTGAATTTACTGGGGTATTCCTGGGAAGAATTAGTAGGTCTAACCTGGGCAGATCTGACTTATCCGGACGATCTCGAGGAGGACAATGTCGAATTCGAGAAACTTCTGCGCGGGGAAATTGAAAATTATACGATTGACAAGCGATACGTGCATAAGGATGGGCATCCTATTTGGGTAAACATCGGCGTCGGCTGTGTCCGCAAAGAAAACGAGCTGGCAATCGATTATGTCGTGGCAATCGTGACAGATATTCATGAGCGCAAGAAAGCGGAAACCGAGGTTAAACAGTTATTACAGGATAAAGAACTCCTGCTTACCGAAGTCCATCATCGCATTAAAAACAATATGAGCACCATCTATTGGCTACTAAACCTTCAGGCAGATACTATGCAGGATGCAGCGGCGATTAAAGCGTTACAGGATGCTTCCAGCCGAATCATGAGCATGATGACTCTGTATAACATGCTTTATAAATCAAACGATACCGAATCTCTTTTGGCCTCAGATTATATTGGCAACCTAAGCCAGCAAATACTTGACAATTTTCCTCAAAGCCCGCAGATTACCATGACTGTCGAGTGTGGCGTTTTTCAATTAAAAGCTAAGCAGCTTCAGCCTTTAGGCATCCTCCTCAACGAGATTATCACCAACTCGGTTAAGCACGCCTTTTCTGGAATTGACCACCCTCGGATTGAGATATCCTGTCAAAAAAATGATGATTTCATTTCCTTGACTCTGGCTGACAATGGGATAGGGCTTCCTCAAAGTATCGATTTAGGGAGCCCCACCAGTTTTGGTATTCAATTGATTACGATGCTGGTCTTGCAGCTTGATGGTCAGCTCGACTTAAATACGGAGCAGGGCACCCGTTACTCGATTTCCTTTTCATCCTAACCCAGGCGGTATGCTGAGATGGCGCAATCCGGAGAGGTGGCCGATCAGATTCATCGGGACCCCTCTTTTTTATATGATTTCTAATCTTGAATTCTTAGGAGGCTGCAATGGAAATACGGAGATATCGCCGCGAGGATCAGGCGCAGTTGTTTGCCTTGCTGCGGGAAGAAGGAGAAGAGTGGAGCGATTACTACGGGGCTGATGGTTGTAATAAGTACCTAAGGGCTCTCGAATCGAGTGTAACTTATTTGGCAACTGAAAATGGTGTTTTGTGCGGTTATGCCCGTTGCCGCGAGGACGATGGTTTTGGCGTTTATGTCTATGATTTGCTTGTTCGCCAAGCGGATCGGAGAAGGAAGATCGGAAAAATGTTGATGGAGCAGGCGTGTCGCGATTTTCCCGACCAGACTGTGTATGTCATGAGCGATGTCGATCTATACTATGAAAAACTTGGCTACCAGCGCGAGGGGTCGATTTTCATTGTGACTGCGCCTCTGTGTGATGAGTAATTTATTAACTAAATCTGGCCGGAAGTTATCAGGATACATTGCCTGGCATTGCGCACATGATGTACGCAAAAGGGTTGCTTAAGCTGGAGGTCGCATGAAAACGAAGAAAATTCTTATTTTGATAGTCGTCTTGTCAGCTGTGGTTGCCGGGGTTAGAATGCTGGATTTGCATTTAAAATATAACCTCAGTTTCTTTGATTACTATAAATACAATAGCCCCATGACCTTGGATGAAGAATTGATGTTGCAAGCAAAGCCGCTTTTGGTCGGAGTGTATAACGACTCGCCGCTAGCTTTTCTCAACGAATTTAACAACTACAATGCCGGAATCGCAGTGGATTATCTTTCGCAACTAGCCATTGAGCTCCGCAATGATATTCTCCTTCGGGTGGTCGATGAGGATCAGTTGACCCTGGCTTTGGAAAATGGTGATGTCGACATGGCAGTCACCGAGATAAATGGAGAAAATGCAACTAGGTTTGCTGTCAGCCAGCCCCTCTGCATCATCAAGGGGAAAATACTGGTGCGGAACAGCGCTGATATCGCTAGCATCGCCGACCTAGAGAACATGAGTCTCGTTACCCTAAAAAGTGATAATGCTGAAGGGCGGATTCAAGAATTCTTCAAGGGTAAAAGTAATGTGACTATTATCGAAGTGGAAAATATCTATCAGTGCTTTGCGCTGATCAGTAAAGATTTTGCGGTGGGATACGTCGGGGATGATATGGAGGCAGCCCATTTTCTCAACGTTACCAAGCGGGAATCGCAATTCACCTTTCTCGATCCTGTTATTTATCAAAAGGAGATTTGCTTGGCAACGCGATTAAGTGATCGAGAACTTATCGATATTCTCAACAAAGGAATCTTGGAGCTTAAGAAAAAAAACCTGATTGCCCAGACCCAGTATAAGTGGCTGGGGGATTATGACAGTGCTACTCTGGATCTACGGCAGGTAGAGATGGCTTATAGAATACTGCTGGGAATCATCTTGATTGTGGTGGTGTTTGCTAGCTGGAATTATGTGATTACCCAGAGGGTCAACACCAAGACGCGGGAA
>CAZWXO010000037.1:0-3624 GCA_964637885.1 uncultured bacterium | reverse complement strand
AACAATCTATTTTCCTTTAATTGTTTCGGAAGCATTAATGATTGAGCCAACAGAATCTGAAAGCAAGGAAGAATTGCGCTTGATCATTGATACGATGCAGAGCGGCATCATGGTCGCGGAAAATGACTCAATTATTGTCGAATGCAACGAGGCGATGGAAAAGCTGGCTGGCAAAGGTAAAGGCAGGCTCATCGGGGAAAACTATAACCAGATCGAGAGCCTGAAACCGCTAGTCGACGAGGCCAACATGAATCAGGTGTTTAATTATTGCAACGCGTATTACTATATCACTAGCCAGCGTTTTGCCAGCAACAAAAAAATGATCATCGTCGAAGATTACACGGAAAAGTACGTCCATGAAAAAACTGCCCGGCAGGAAGCAAAAATGATCGCGGTGGGGCAACTGTCGGCGGGACTAGCGCACGAAATCCGCAATCCACTGGGACTTATCAAGAGCTATAGCTATATCATCGAAAAGTATTGCGACGATGAGACGGGTGGACATGCTTTATCGGTAATCAATGATTCGGTGGGGAGAATCAATAATCTGATTGAGAATCTGCTGCGCTTTTCCAAGCTGTCCAACGATGAAAGCATGCTAGTGGATATCGAAAACCTTGTGAATGTCATTTTGGAATTGGAGGGCAAACATCTTCAGAGCAATGGCATTTTAGTCATTAGCAAAGTAACCGGCAGTCGCATCAGACCCATTATGATGAACGAGGATATGCTGAAGGTGATTCTGCTCAATTTGATTAACAATAGCATCGATGCATTTATCGGTGTCGAGCGTGAGGTTAAAACAATTGAGATGACTCTCATCGTTGAAGCGGAATCACTGGAGATCAGGTTCAAAGATAACGGTTGCGGCATAGCTAATGAGCGGCTGGAGAAGATATTTGATCCTTTTTATTCTACAAAGGAGACGGGTACGGGCCTAGGCCTGTATATCATTAGTACAGAGATATCCAAAAATGACGGAAGCATTAGCGCCGAAAGTGTCTGGGGACAGGGGACTGAGTTCCACATCATATTGCCGATAAAGGGGTGACAGCATGGTTGCGAAGAAGGGCTATAAGATCCTCATCGTCGATGACGAAATTGAATACCAAAAAGCGATGTCGATAATTCTATCCGATGTGGGATATGAAATAGCAACTTGTTCAAACGGGCATCAAGCTCTAGAATATATTGAGAAAAACATCGTCAACTTAGTGGTTACCGATTTAAAAATGCCCGTTATGGACGGGGTGGAGTTGATCAAGCGGATTAAAGAAAGGCATGACAATGTCGATGTTGTCGTCATGACAGCCTTCGGGAGTATTGAAAGTGCAGTCGATTCGATAAAATATGGGGCAGTGGATTATTTCGTCAAAAGCGGCGAGATGAAAGAATTGGTTATGAAGGTGGATCGTTTATCTACCATTTTTCGGCTGGAACGAAAAAGCGCAGTGCTGCTGAAAAACCAAAATGCCATGGAGGTTTTCACCAATTCGCAAAATGAAGCTTATCGAAAACTTATCGAGATGTGCCAGCAGACGGCTGACAGCGGGATTAACATCCTCCTCCTGGGGGAGTCAGGGGTTGGCAAGGAAGTAATTGCTAATTATATTCATCAGTTGAGCAGTCGCCGGCAAGAGCCTTTTGTCGCTGTCAATTGTCAGGTCTTTCCCGAGGGGGTTATCGAGTCGGAGTTATTCGGGCATGAAAAGGGGGCTTTTACTGGGGCGGTGGAAGGTCGGATTGGCAAGTTTGAACAGGCTAATTTTGGAACGTTGTTTTTAGATGAAATTGGTGATTTGCCGATCGCGACTCAAGGAAAATTGCTCCGGGCTATCGAAAGCCGTAAAATCGAAAAACTGGGCAGCAACAAGTCGATTAGTTTAAACGTGAATTTTATTTCAGCCACGAATAAGGATCTGGAGAAACAGATCCTCGCAGGGAACTTTCGTGACGATTTGTTTTACCGGATTAATACCCTGACGCTTCGGATCCCCACGCTGCGGGAGCGTCGCGAGGATTTGCCAGCGTTGATTGATTTTTTTATCAAGAAAATCGAGGCTGATCAAAAAAAGAAAATCAATAAAGTGGACGATGAAGTGATGGATTTTTTGCTGAATTATGACTATCCAGGAAATATTAGAGAGCTAAAAAACATTACGGAGCGGATGATTGCCCTTAGCAAGGGTGGTGTCGTCACCGTCAACGAAATCTTAATGCCGATCAAAGCCAGTACCCTGGATGGAGCTTCTGTCACTGCTGATGGCAAAGCTCTAAAGCAAGCGCGGGATAGCTTTGAGCGAAGCTTTATCTCCAGAGCCTTGAAAAATAACAACGGCAATGTGGTTAGAACGGCAACTGAGCTGAAAATAAGCACGAGGCAACTTTGGAATAAGATTAATCAGTACGGCCTCGAGAGTAAAAAGTGTGAATGATATTTCAGTCTGTTCCTGGGCAAGCGTGAAGAAAACTTCACGCTTTTTTTGTGCATGAATAGCATGCTGTTACGCTAAGTTGTGGTTTTTCAGGAGTTGGCAAAGATAAGATCAGGCCAAAGGGCGTTGGCATAAGACTTGCTCTTATAAGTTGTGTGAAGTTCGGGTGAAGTTCATCCGAATCAAAAAATAGCAGAAAGGACGAGGAAGCGATGATGAAAAAGTGGTTGGGAATTACTTTATCCACCTTATTGCTGGTGAGTGTGTTGGGGGGCTGCGGCGGTGATACTGCGGACACAAGCTCTGGAGATGAGCCGATTGTCATTAAAATCGGGCATACAGATTCATCCCAAAGATCGACCCATTTATGGAGCGAAGCCTTGGCAGAGTATTTAGAGGAGAACGCCCCGGGAAGGTTTCAAATCGAAGTTTATCCCGATGGACAACTGGGAGACACTCCGGATCTAGTTTCAGGCATCAAAATTGGGACAGTCACGATGATGTTCGATCTGTCTTCGGTCATTACATCAGCATCAGGGCCGGATTCCACATGTATCGACTTGCCGTACTTGTATCCATCTTTTGAAGCCTGGGAAAAGGGCACCTTTGAAAACGGCGGCTTGGAACTGTTTAATGAGACTCTCGAGGAGTCTGGTTATTATTGTATTGATATGTACTACAACGGCATGCGTCAGGTTATCAGCCGTGACAAGCTGTATCCAACCCAAGCTGAATTGAAGGGTCAAAAAATCCGCATCGCCCAGAATGATTTGAATATTGAAATCTGGAAAGCGATGGGGGCTAACCCAACACCAATGGCTTGGGGTGAAGTCGTCACCTCATTGTCCCAGGGCCAGATTAATGCCCTTGATCATTCTCTGGGCGTCTTCAATGACTTTAATCTACATGAAATCGCTCCGTACATCACACTGACCAACCATGCCAGCTCTCCTTTCCCCATCATTTGCTCGCGGGAATGGATCGAGTCTTTGGATCCAGCTGACAGAGAAGTGCTGGAAGCAGGCGTCAAGGAAATGGCCAAACAACAAAGAGCAGAAGAGTTTGCTAAGGAGCAAGGCTATATCGAGCGCTTCAAGAATGAAGGAGCCACTGTTTATGCGCTAACTACGGAAGAACTAGCCGCCTTCGAAGCAGCGGTGCAGCCGGTCTATGATTATCAAAGAGCGAT
>CAZWXO010000036.1:2230-19194 GCA_964637885.1 uncultured bacterium | reverse complement strand
TCTTAATTGTTAATTAATTATATATTCCCTCTCGCGTTGAATTGTTTCACGTGAAACATAAGGAGTTGTAGCAGCTTGATTGGAAACATTGTTAACTTTTTCGCAATCGTAATCGGGGCCTCGGTGGGAGCGCTGTTAGGACGAAAGGTGCCCCAGGCGATGGGCGAGACTATTATACGAGGTATATCTTTAGCAGTAATTGTCATCGGCCTATCTATGGCTCTAGAAGGAACAAATCCCGTGGTGACGATCTTAGCCATCGTTTTGGGCACTGTGGTAGGGGAGTTGGTGGGATTTGAACATCACCTGCAAAGATTTGGCAATCTCTGCGAGCGGAAATTTTCTAAAGAAAATGGGACTTTTGCGAAAGGTTTTGTGACGGCCAGCCTAATTTATTGCGTAGGAGCGATGGCCATTATGGGCGCCTTAGAGGCTGGCATCAGTGGGGACTGGTCTATTTTGGCAATAAAGGCGATGCTCGATGGTATCTCAGCAGTCATTTTTGCAGCCACAATGGGCATCGGGGTTGCCTTTTCAGCCCTACCTGTGTTATTTTATCAGGGTACAATTACCCTGTTTGCCGTCTGGTTGTCATCTTTCTTGGACGCAACGATGATCCGGGAGATGTCAGCTGTGGGCGGAGTACTTATAATGGGCATCGGACTTAACATGTTGGAGGTTACGGGTCGGCAGATTCGTGTCGGCAACATGCTTCCTGCCATCCCGGCTGTTGTCTTGATAGCTTGGCTGGCGCAATATTTTTTCGGTTGGAGCTAGGGTCGCGGCCATGCTGCGTTTGTCTTGTGCCTCAGGGGGCGTTGTTGCGGGGAGCTCCGATGCTCTATGTCAATTCGATCAAGTCCCTGGTGGTGCAAAACCTATCTGCAGCAGGTTATGATCTAGAAGAATAAAAAATGGGGGGCGTATTTTTGGACGGCATCATAGAGTGGATGACGCAAAACTCGGCGATGGTAATTTTTGGCCTTACGGTTTTGGGTTTTTTCCAATTGATTTTGATAATAGCTCTATTTGTTAAATCCGGTAAGCTCAAAAAGCAGTTTAATGAAGCTTTGGCCGGTGTCAACGGAAAGAGTCTCGAAGGAGTCCTCGCTCAACATCATCAGCGCGTTGAGGAATCCTTGGTTGGCGCTAAGGAACTCCGCGGAAGAACTGAGCACCTTGAGCAGCAGCTTCGTCTGGCCCTCAAGCGCGTCGGTATTGTGCGTTTCAACGCTTTCCCGGAGATGGGAAGCGAGCTTAGTTTTTCCATTGCCATGCTCAATGACAAGATGGACGGCATCGTCCTAACCGGAATCACCGGTCGCGACGAGTTCCGTGTTTATGCCAAACAAATTGAGGCGGGTAAATCCCAGCAGCATTTGTCGGCCGAAGAAACCCGGGCCTTACAGCAAGCGGGTAATTAAATTATTTCAGGGGGGTGTTTCTGTGGTTAGAAAACCACGCAAGGACGATTTCACATTGATGGTAATTCCGCATTCAGAACAAAATGTTAGCGAGTTTCGCTTTTCCCTATCGCAGATAAAATTTGCCATCTATGGATTATGTGGATCGGTGGCCGTGATTGCAGCGGTAGTTTTAGTTTTAGCGGTCGGCTTTTTCAGTATGAAAGAAAACATGGCCGAGCTAAAGGATTTACGTACAATTAACAAAGCCCAGGCAACGCAACTTGATCAGCTGGCTGATACGACGGGCCGGCTCGAGGCAAAGCTCATCGAAATCGAGACATTGGAAACAGACGTACGAGGGATGCTCAATCTTAAAAAAGATGATCGCCCGGCGGTGCAGACCTCGCGTTCTCAGGATACAGCATTGCCGCCAGCTACGGCCGGCGACAAAAAGGGTTTGTCCCGCATCGACGAAATGAAGAATCTGGAGGCCCACGCCGAAGAACTCATCGGTGCGGCCGAATCATATACCGTCAGTATGCGTCAGCTTTCCAAGGCGGTCGCTTATGCCAAGGCCAAGGAGGCGGCTAAACCGCGCATATCCCCGACATACGGTCGGTTTACTAGCGGCTTTGGTTATCGCACTAATCCCCGCACCGCTTTTCACCAGGGCATCGACATTGCCAACTCCAAGGGAACTCCGATCAAGGCTACGGCCGATGGCACGGTGGAATTTGCCGGGACACGCAATGGCTATGGTCTGACGATTATTATTAATCACGGTTTTGGCTACAAAACCCTCTACGGCCATACTTCAGAGATGCTAGTCAAGGCTGGCGAAAAAGTTAAGTGCGGTCAGGTTATTGCGAAGATGGGCAGCACTGGTTACTCGACTGGCAGCCATCTCCATTACGAGGTGCTCGTCAACGGAACGAATGTCGACCCCCAAAAATACTACTAATATGGGTGACCAATTCTCCAAGGGAGTCAATTTGTTCACTAAGTAGATAAATATATCAAGGAGGTAGGAATATGGCTGGATTGTTTGGCGGACGTAAAGATGAGGACGACGTCAGCTTGTTGCCCACAGGCAGCGAGCGCGTCGATACTATAATTGGTAAAGGCACCCAGGTCACAGGAAAAATTGTGGCCGAAGGGCTAATTCGGATTGACGGTCGTTTTGAGGGCGACCTTCAATCGGCTGGCGATGTGATTATCGGCGAAGGTGGCATAGCGGTTGCTGATATCAAGGGAAGGCATTTGACAGTGGCCGGTGAGCTTCAGGGAGATGCAAAGTTGGCGGGGCGTCTTGAACTTACGGCTACGGGTAAACTGATCGGCGATATCTCGGTGGATACCTTGCTCATTCGCGATGGCGGCATCTTCAAGGGGCAGTGCGAAATGCGTGCGCCTCAACCAGAAGTTGTTGCCCCCACCGAATTATAATAAACATCTATTTATGAACCCTTAAAAAATTAGTAAATAAGGAGCCGATTCCCAATACGGCTCCTTATTTTTGTGCAAAAATTTAACAGAGGAAACCCGTGAATTTTTGTTATAATAGCAAGGACCGGAGAATAGGAAAAGAGTCAATCTCTAAGGGAGGGCGCAGCAATGCAGATTCGAGAAATAATGACCCGCGAGCCACAGGTGCTCACATCTCAGCAAAGCTTGCGCCAGGCTGCAGAGCTCTTTTCGCGTTGTAATTTTGACGGCGCGCCGGTTATCGACGAAACTGGCAAAATGGTGAATATCGTAACAAAAGGTGATATTACTCGGGCCTATCTAGCCGACCAACCGGCCGACAGCTCCCTCGCCAATCTGCCTCGGCGCCAACTGCGCACCATTGGGGAAAACGCCGATCTTGTGGAGGCATGGGAGATTAAAGTGGGAAGGTTGCCTGTTCTCAGCGCTTCAGGGGAGCTGGCCGGGATAGTCACGCGGACAGATATCGTCAAAGCCCTGCTAGAACAAGGCCTGGAAGAAACCAGGGAGCTGACAGCGATTTTTGACTCGACGCGAAACGGCTTTGTCGTCGTCGACGGAGAGTATGTCGTCCGGCGGATGAATAAAAGTGCTTTGCGAATCCTTTCCCTGGCCGACGGGGAGGTCATCGGGCGGGATGTTCGTCAGACCTTGCCAGGAATAGTTCCAGACCGGCTTATCGAGGAGAACACCCAGAGTATCACCGAACGGTTGCATTTTCGCGGCAAGACCCTGGTTTGCGACCGGCAGGTACTGCGGTATCGAAATCAGGCAGTTGGGGCCGTAGTAATTCTGCAGGATATCACTGATTTTGCGGCGGTTTTTGAAGAACTCAGCATTGCCAACAAGCTCAACGCCCGTCTCGACGCGATTATTGAAAGCTCCTATGACGGCATTTATATTACCGATGGCCAGGCAACGACGCTGAAGGTCAACCGTTCTTACGAAAAAATGACGGGGGTGCGCCGGGACGAATTAATTGGCCGCAAAATGCACGATTTGGTCCGGGAGGGCTATATTTCCCGCTCGGTGACGTTGCTCGTCTTAGAAAATCGACGCTCGATGACCATCGAGCAAGAGGTTCGCACCGGCAAGAAGCTTGTCGTAACAGGCACTCCTGTTTTTGACGAAAAAAACGAAATCACGATGGTCGTGACCAACGCCCGGGATATGACGGAGCTAGTCTCCCTTAAAGAAGAGCTGGAGGAAAACCGTGAGCTCAAAGAGAAATATTTCTCCCAGTTAGAAGAGATCAAACTGCAGATCGTTAGTGGCAGTGAACTTGTCGCCCGGGATAAAGCTAGCCGGGATGTTCTGCAGATGGCGATGCGAATCGCGACAGTGGACACGACGATTATCTTGCTAGGGGAAACCGGGGTCGGCAAGGAAGAGCTCGCACGCTTTATCCATAAGAACAGCCACCGCAAGGACGGACCCTTCGTCAAGATAAACTGCGGCGCTATCCCCGACAACCTGCTGGAGTCCGAGCTTTTTGGCTACGAAAAGGGTGCCTTTACCGGTGCTAGTGCGCAAGGCAAACAGGGTCAGTTTGAGCTGGCGGAAAAGGGGACCTTGCTCCTGGACGAAATCGCCGAACTGCCACTGGAGATGCAGGTCAAGCTACTGCGCGCCTTGCAGGAGCGGGAGATTAAGCGTGTCGGGGGCAACAAAGGGATCAAGATTAATGTGCGCATCATTGCCGCCACCAACCGCAACTTGGAGCAACAGGTCCGGGAAAAGAAATTCCGCGAAGATCTGTATTACCGCCTGCAGGTCGTTCCCATTACAATTCCACCGCTCCGGGAGCGGAAGGGCGATATTCTTCCTTTAATTTTTCATTTTCTACAGGAAATCAACGATCGGTACAGCTGGAACAAAGAAATTCTCCCTGCGGCAATGAAGGCTCTTTACGAATATCACTGGCCCGGCAATGTTCGTGAACTGAAAAATATCATTGAGCGGATGGTGGTCATGAGCGACGAAGAGGAAATCGGCCTCAATTCGCTCCCGTCTCATTTGACAGGTGATTCCCATGGACGCACCAATACCGGTAACTTAATGAAACTACCAGACGCTATTGCCCTACTGGAAGAAGAAATGCTGGAGAACGCCTTCCGTCAATATGGCAATGTGCGAGCAGCCGCCGCAGCCCTGGGGATCGACGCTTCGACTTTCGTGCGCAAACGCCAAAAGCTGGGCAAACGTCGCCCTTAAAGTCCCAGTGCACAAATACTTCAGTTGCATTTATGCAACACCCGCAGAGTTAAAATCAAGGAGAACGATATTTCCAAGGGAGGGCAACCGCCCCGATGCAGCGCCAAGAGGCGTTGCATTTATGCATCATGGAAGCAAAGATGAATAGACTTCGTCGCTAAGTCTCAGCAGCCGCATTTACAATACCCTGTGCTACCAAAGGGTTGCGCCAGCAAGTTAAAGCCGCCTGTCCGCATTTTGTTAGAATACAGCTGGCACGATAATTGCAAAACAAGTAAGTAAAGCAGATCCGGAGGCCCCATGGCGCTTCGAGACGATAGGAGGAAATTTAAAATGGCTTTAAAAACAAGAGATGAGTACATTGATAGTTTAAAACGCATGAAAATGCAAGTTTGGATGTTTGGGGAAAAAGTGGCGGTACCCACCGAGGATCCGATCATTCGCCCTTCCCTCAATTCCTTGGCGATGACCTACGAGCTGGCGCAGCACGCTGAATATGAGGACTTGATGACAACGACATCCAACCTGACTGGTGAGAAGGTCAACCGTTTTACCCACCTTCACCAAAGCACAGATGACCTGCGGAAAAAAGTAAAAATGCAGCGTTTGCTCGGCCAGAAAACAGCTGCCTGTTTTCAGCGCTGTGTCGGGATGGACGCCTTTAACTCGGTTTTTTCCACAACCTACGAGCTGGACGAAAAATGCGGTACATCCTACCACAAGAATTTTGTTGAATTCCTGAAATATGTCCAGAAAAACGACTTAGTTGTCGACGGCGCCATGACCGATGTTAAAGGTGACCGCGGCCTAGCCCCTTCTAAGCAGGCCGACCCGGATCTTTTCCTGCGCGTCGTCGAGCGCAAGCCCGATGGGATTGTTGTGCGTGGTTGCAAGGCTCACCAGACAGGGATCGTCAACTCCCACGAAGTTTTGGTCATGCCGACCATCGCCATGGGTCCCGACGACAAGGATTATGCCGTCGCCTTTTCCGTTCCAGTCGATACTGATGGGATCGTCTTAATCTATGGCCGTCAGTCCTGCGATACCCGCAAACTTGAGCCAGGGACACTGGATCGTGGCAACCCCACCTTTGGCGGGCACGAAGCCTTGACGATTTTTGACGATGTTTTTGTTCCTAACGACCGCATTTTCCTCAATGGCGAAACAGAATTTGCCGGAATGATGGTTGAGCGTTTTGCCGGTTACCACCGCCAGAGCTACGGCGGCTGCAAGGTCGGCGTCGGCGATGTTTTGATTGGAGCTGCTGCTGTGGCTGCCGACTACAACGGGGCGCAGAAAGCCTCACACTTGAAAGATAAGTTAATCGAGATGACACATCTCAACGAGACCCTCTATTGCTGCGGCATCGCATGTTCGGCGGAAGGGTATCCGACCAAAGCCGGCAATTATCAGATTGACTTGCTCCTGGCCAACGTATGCAAGCAAAACATTACCCGCTTCCCTTATGAGATTGCCCGCCTAGCCGAAGATATCGCTGGCGGCCTGATGGTGACCCAGCCTTCGGAGCAGGATTTCCGCTCCAAGGAAATTGGCCACTATGTGGAGAAATATCTCAAGGGCGTCGCAACTGTTTCCACGGAAAACCGGATGAAAATTATGCGCCTGGTGGAAAACATCACCTTGGGTACGGCAGCCGTGGGCTATCGCACCGAATCGATGCATGGGGCTGGTTCGCCTCAGGCTCAGCGCATCATGATTGCCCGCCAAGGCAACCTGGAAATGAAAAAGCAGCTGGCAAAAGACATTGCCCAAATCAAAGAATAATTAACGATTGACAGATTGGTGCAAGGGGCAAAGTCTTCGCACCACGCAACGCAGCCTGCCAAGTGAAGAAAGCATCACTCTGGCAGGCTGTCGATAATTGAAGGGGGACCTAGGATGACAGACTCCAAACCGGATCAGGCACAAATCGAGGCCAAAATTCAGCAGGTGCTGGCAGAAGTCGTCGCGCCGCGCCTAGCGGAGCACGGTGGCGGCATCGATTTTAAAAATTTTACTGACGGTGTCGTCCAGGTTCACTTTCGCGGGGCCTGCGCCGGATGTCCCAGTGCAATGCAGACGATCGAAGAATTGGTGCTCGTCGAGCTCGCTGCCGCTGTCCCGGAGGTCCAGGAGGTCGCCATTGCTCAGAACATTTCCGACGATATGCTAGAGATGGCTCGAAAAATTTTAACCAAGGGTAAGGAGTAAACAAGGTGAAGATTGGCGTAAAGTATTGCGGCGGCTGCAACCCCCGCTATGAAAGATCCCGTCTGGTGCAAAAAATAGCCGAAGCCATAGGCTATCCCATCGTCCCGGCCCGGGAGGCCGATGACTGGGATGTGCTCCTTATTATCGGGGGCTGCGCTAATTGCTGCACCGATCATGCTGAGCACACCGCTAAGTGCGGCAAAATAACGGTTCGGGACGAAAGTGACTACGAGCCGGCGTTATCCCAGCTTCGGCAGGCGATCGCCGACTGCACATCGCCCTAAGCTCTGTCAGTTCAATCCATCGCTTTAAGGCACCACGTCTGTTGCTAGGAGTAAACAATGCCAATGCGCCTAGCACGCGGCGAGGCGGAGCATCGTACCCTGTCAATTATGCATTATGCTGAGCGCATTTAATAAAAGGGGAGGTAATCTAAATTGTCCAAATACGTTAAATGGAAAGACCACTATCAGGCCGGGTTAGTTACGGCTGAAGAAGCCGCCACCAAGGTGCCGAATAATGCCCGGGTAGTCTTGGGCCACGCCTGCGGCGAGCCGCGCCTTGTCATCGATGAGATGGTTAAAAACAAAGACCGCTACGAGAACGTGGAAATTGTCCACATGGTCGCCATGGGCAAAGGCGAGTATACCAAACCGGAAATGGCCGGCCATTTCCGCCACAACGCTTTTTTTGTTGGCGCCGTCACCCGGGACGCCGTCAACGAAGGCCGCGGCGACTATACGCCGTGTTTTTTCCACAAAGTTCCCAGTATGTTTGAAGAGGGCTACATGCCTGTCGACGTCGCCCTGATTCAGCTCACGCCGCCGGATGCCAACGGCTGGTGTAGCTTTGGCGTTTCCAACGATTACACGATGCCGGCGGCCAAATGCGCCAAAATTGTTATCGCTGAAATCAACGACAAGATGCCCCGGACCTACGGGGATAATTTCATCCATGTTTCCGATGTGAATTATTTTGTCGAGTGTTCGTACCAGATCAAAGAACTGCAGCCTCCCAAAATCGGCGACATCGAGAAAGCCATCGGCGAGCACTGCGCCTCCTTGGTTAAAGACGGCGACACCTTGCAGCTGGGGATTGGCGCTATTCCCGACGCTGTATTGCTTTTCCTCAAGGACAAAAAAGACCTGGGGATTCATTCGGAAATGTTTTCTGATGGCGTCGTGGAGCTCATCGAGCACGGTGTTATCACCAATGCTAAAAAAACCTTGCATCCCGGCAAGCTGGTCGTCACCTTCTTGATGGGCACCCAGCGGCTCTACGACTTTGTCGACAATAATCCGATGGTCGCGATGTATCCTGTCAGCTATACCAACAACCCCTTTGTCGCCGCGCAAAATGACAATCTCGTCTCGATCAACTCCACCATCGAAGTGGACTTCATGGGGCAGGCAGCTTCGGAGGCGATGGGGCTCAAGCAGTTCTCCGGGACAGGTGGACAGGTCGACTTTGTTCGCGCGGCCGCCGGCTCGAGGGGCGGGCGCTCGATTATCGCCATGCCTTCGACAGCCGCCAAAGGCACCCAGTCCCGGATCGTGCCGCTGCTCAAGGAAGGCGCTCCGGTAACTACTTCCCGAAACGACATCGATTATATTGTGACCGAGTACGGCGTAGCGCATCTCAAAGGGCAAACCTTGCAAAACCGGGCGCGCAACCTGATTGCCATCGCCCATCCGGATTTCCGCCCCGAGCTCATTGAGGCATGGGAAAAGCGTTTTAATCAGAAATTCTAAAGAAAATGTAAAAAACTCACCCTTTTTTCTGCTGGCGTTGACTTTGTTAAATTTTTGGCATACAATTTGCACAGGAAAAGGGTGAGAATCTTTCGGGCTCTGCCCGCTCAAAAGAAATTAAATTTTAGGAGGAATTATTTTATGGAAATCAAAAAAATCTTTGTCTTAGGTGCCGGTACAATGGGTAACGGCATCGCTCAGGTAGCGTCTGCGGCCGGCTTAAGTGTTGTTCTTTGCGATATCGAGCAGAGCTTTGTCGACGGCGGCATGAAAAACATCAACAAAAATTTAAGCAAGTCCGTGGAAAAAGGTAAAATGACTGAAGAAGCCAAGGCTGCTGTTTTGGCCAATATTACCGCCACCACAGACAAAACCGCCTGCAAAGACGCGGATCTGATTATCGAAGCGATCGTTGAAAACATGGATATCAAAAAATCCGTTTACAAAGAACTTTCCGGGATTGCCAAGGCTGATTGTATTTTTGCCACAAACACCTCGGCTCTGTCTGTCACCGAGCTTGGTGCCTCCACTGACCGCGCTGACAAATTTATCGGCATGCATTTCTTCAATCCTGTCCCGATGATGGCTCTGGTGGAGATCATCCGTGGCGCCGCCACCTCCGATGCGACCTTCAAGGCAATCCAGGATATGACCGTCAAGTTCGGCAAGACTCCGGTAGAAATCGCCGAAGCTCCAGGCTTTGTCGTCAATCGCCTCTTGATTCCAATGATCAACGAAGCCGCCTACACTTTGATGGAAGGCGTAGCCTCCGCGACGGATATCGATTCGGCCATGAAGCTTGGCGCCGGACATCCCATGGGACCACTGGCACTGGGTGATTTCATCGGTCTTGATATCTGCCTCGCGATTATGGAAACCCTTTATAAGGAATTCGGTGACACCAAGTACCGCCCTTGCCCCTTGCTGCGTAAAATGGTTCGCGCTGGCCGCCTTGGCAAAAAATCCGGTGCTGGCTTCTTCGATTACAGCAAGTAAAGGGAAGGGTGACCGCCGATGTGGAAGAATGTTCTTCTCGAAGTAGAAGCGGGCATCGCCGTCCTCAAGGTCAACCGACCTGAGGCGATGAATGCCCTCAATACCGAGACGCTTACGGAGCTCGGACAGGCTGTCGCGGCAATTGCCGCCGACGCCGGAATCACCGTCGTTATCGTCACCGGAGGCGGGGAAAAAGCCTTTGTCGCTGGCGCCGATATCGCTGAAATGTCGGCCAAAACCGCTGCCGAAGGACTCGTCTTCGCCCAGTAAGGGCAAAAGGTCATGGCAGATCTGGCGGCGTTGCCGCAACCGACCATCGCCGCTATTAACGGCTTCGCTCTCGGCGGTGGCTGTGAACTGGCGATGGCTTGCGATATTCGTTTAGCCGCGGCCAACGCTAAATTCGGACAACCTGAAGTCGGCCTGGGAATCACGCCGGGCTTCGCTGGAACTCAGCGTATGGCGCGCCTTGTCGGGGCCGGTTGGGCCAAGTACCTGATTTACACCGCGGACATCATCAAGGCGGACAAAGCTCTAGAAATCGGCCTCGTCCAGGAAGTTTATCCTCGAGAAGAGCTGCAGGAAAAGGCCATGGAACTGGCACAGAAAATTGTCGCTAAGGGAAAAATTGCTGTCCGCCAGGCCAAGCTAGCCATCGATAAAGGCCTCGAGGCCGGCGTCGACAGCGGCACCAGCTACGAAGCACAGGCCTTTGGACTTTGCTTTTCCACCGAGGACCAAAAAGAAGGGATGAAGGCCTTCTTGGAAAAGCGCACTCCGGATTGGCAAGGCAAGTGAAGTAACACAGACACGGGGACGGTTCTTTTGTCGCACAATTGCGTCGCTGGCGGCAATTGCACAGACACGGGGACGGTTCTTTTGTCGCACAATTGCGTCGCTGGCGGCACCGTCCGAGAACGTCAATAATATATCATAAATATGGCAAGACATTTGCAACACGATTTGCTTAAAGGATAAACCGGCAACGCCGGAAAAAAAAATAGGAGGAATAGTAGATGAAAGATGTAGTATTAGTCGGCGCTTGCCGAACTGCGGTAGGAAAATTTGGAGGAAGCCTCAAAGACGTTTCTGCCGTTGATATGGGAGCTGCTGTGATTAAAGACGCCCTCGAGCGGGCTGGCATCAAGCCGGAGCAGGTGGACGAAGTTATCCTTGGTTGCGTCCTGCAGGGTGCTTTAGGTCAGAACGTCGCACGCCAGGCCACGCTCAAAGCTGGTCTGCCAGAGTCTGTGCCTGCCGTCACCATCAACAAAGTTTGCGGTAGCGGACTCAAGTCGATTTCCATGGCCGCTCAGGCGATCAAAGCCGGAGATGCCGACATTATCGTTGCTGGCGGGATCGAGAACATGAGCGCCACCGCTTATGCCCTCCCCAGTGCTCGCTACGGTTACCGGATGAACGCTCCTAAAAATGGTCTGATGGACATGATGGTCAACGACGGCCTTTGGTGCGCTTTTAACAACTATCACATGGGCTTAACAGCCGAAAACATCGTCGAAAAGTGGGACCTAAAACGTGAAGATTTAGATGCTTTTGCCGTTGATTCCCAGAATAAAGCGGAGAAGGCGATCAAAGAAGGCCGTTTCAAAGACGAAATCACTCCGATCGTAATCCCGCAGCGCAAAGGCGACCCCGTCGTCGTCGACACTGACGAGCACTATACTCCGGGTAGCACCCTTGAAAAAACAGCTAAACTTAAACCGGCCTTCAAGCCGGATGGCGCTGTTACAGCCGCTAACGCTTCGGGCATCAACGATGGCGCTGCTGTCGTGATTGTCATGAGCGCCGATAAGGCCAAAGAATTGGGAATTAAGCCGATGGCGAAGCTCGTTTCCTACGCATCCGCAGGCCTCGATCCTAAAATTATGGGAATGGGCCCGGCCTATGCCGCTCCCAAGGCTCTCGAAAAAGCCGGTCTCAAAATTGAAGATATCGACCTCGTCGAAGCCAACGAAGCCTTTGCTGCCCAATCTTGCGCCGTCGCTTCTGAGCTTGGCCTCGACATGAGCAAAGTCAACGTCAATGGCGGAGCCATCGCGATCGGACATCCCATCGGCGCTTCCGGCACCCGAATCCTCGTCACTCTGCTTCACGAAATGCAAAAACGCGACGATGCTAAGCTTGGTCTTGCCACGCTCTGCATCGGCGGTGGCCAGGGTATTGCGGCTATTGTCGAAAAAATCTAGTAACAGCAGCACTTTAGCAAAAACCACACTCTAGAAAAAGTAACACAAATGGCCCGGACGATGAATTAGTCCGGGCCATTTTTTTTAAATCAAATATTTCGAGCAAGTCCTTTGCACCGACGCATTCTGACTAAAAAACTGCAAGGTTTGAGCCTTGCGCAGTGATACAATTCCCATCCGCGGTGGCGCTGCATTATTGATTGCAACGGTAATTTTTCGCAGCCGTGGTAACGGCCAGTCCGCCCAACGAAGTCTCCCGCAGTTCCCGGGGGATCAGCCGCCCGATTTGTCCCATCGCCTCGATCACTTCATCGGCGGGGATAAAGCTCTCGACACCAGCCAAAGCCAGCTCTGCCGCAGCTAAGGCATGGACAGTAACAAAAGCATTGCGCCGGACACACGGAACTTGGACTAGCCCTCCCACCGGGTCGCAGGTGAGGCCGAGAAGATTTTTTAAAGCTAGGGCGGCCGCCTGGGCAGCTTGTCGGGGGGTGCCACCGGTTATTTCCACGGCAGCTGCGGCAGCCATGGCGCCAGCGGAGCCGCATTCAGCCTGGCAGCCACCTTCAGCGCCGGAGAGAGTCGCCTTAGCATCGATGACCGCCCCGATGGCCCCTGCGGTGAACAGAGCCTTGACCAAAACCCCTGTATCGACATGTAATTTTTCCCCTAGAGACAGCAACACGCCCGGGAGAACGCCGCAAGAGCCGGCCGTCGGCGCTGCCACGATTTGGCCCATCCCTGCATTTTGCTCGGCAACAGCCAGGGCGATTTTCATTCCATGGTGGGCGGTATTGCCGAGTAAAATACCTAAGGCCCTGGCTAGTTTCGCCGCATCTCCACCGACCATTCCGCCAGCAGTTTTCTCCTGTTGCAATAGTCCGCGCTCGGCAGCCTCGCGCATCACCGCTAGCCGCCCTGCCATGACTTGCAGCAAACTTGCCGCCGCTTCCCCCGAGAGCTCCATTTCATGGCGCAAGGCAATCTCGCTAATCGTCACCTGATGCACCGTCGCCAGCTCTACAAGTTGGGCAATACTGTCGTAGCTATACATCATATCACCTCGACTTTTGGTACGGCGATAGCCTTCTGGATATCGGGAATCTGCCGCACTTGCTGCAAGACGGCATCCTCGAGATGCTGGTCCGTTTCAATAATCATTAAAGCCGTCTCCCCCCTTTCATGGCGGGAAAGGCGCATAAAGGCAATATTAATCCCATGCTCCGCCAGTAGGTTGGAAACCTTGGCGACGATCCCCGGTTCGTCGAGGTGAATCGTAATCAAGGCGTCGTATTCGCCGGAAAATGCCACCTGATACGCATCGATCTGGTTGACTTCAACACTCCCGCCCCCGCTGGAGGCTGCTTGCACCCGGACCTGGTCCTTAGCCCCTTTGGCTTCAATGACGACAGAATTAGGATGAGCGTCCGCCAGAAGAATCTCGCCAAAGCTAATCGCGACGCCGCGCTGCTCAGCCAGCGACAGCCCAAGAGGAACGCGCTGGTCAGCCGGGGTGAGGCCAAGCAAGCCTGCCACCAACGCCCTATCCGTTCCATGGCCAGCACCGGTGGCGGCAAACGAACCGTGCAAAAAAATATTAGCCTCCGTCACATCGCAACCAAGGATGCTACGCACCAAGTTGCCGATGCGGACGGCGCCAGCCGTATGGGAACTGGAAGGGCCGACCATAATCGGCCCAATAATATCAAAGACACTGCGCATTTTTTCTCTCCTGCCTGTTAATAAGGGATGCCCGGGGTGGCAGATTGGCTGCGATATCCCCGGGCTACTAGGCCTGGCAAGTCGCCGGACAGGCTGATAATCGTTATAATACAATTCTTTGGCTAGTTTCGATCCGTCAATCCTAAAACGAAATTACCTTGCCATCTACTTGATGACAATTACCGAACAATGGGCATGAGGTACGACGCGACTGCTGACGCTACCCATCAAAAAGCGGTTCACCCCCGTTAGACCCCGGGAGCCGATAACAATCATATCGGCCTCAATTTCATGGGCGAAGCGGCAGATTTCGTCCGCCGGATGTCCTAATAGCGTTTGCCCCTTGACCACCAAGCCAGAAAATTTGGCCAAAAGAGCTTTCCCCTCATCCAAAATGTGTTGGGAATATTCCTCCAGCGCCTCAGGTGGAGGCGGCGGAAGTAGCTGCCGAGTACGTCCAATCGCATATTCTAGTTGGTCAAAAGCAACATGGAGTAGGAATACCTCGGCGGAATTTTGCAAGGCAAATTTTCCTGCAAACTCGACTGCCTTAATCGAGGGCTCCGATGCATCGAATGGTACGACGATTTTCATAACGCTCACCACCCTTAAACTACAACTAGTAAAACGGTAATCGCAGAATCGCCAGGTCATCCCCTAATAGATTATCTTCGACAAAGATTAAATAAATCCTGCATACGCTAAAAATAATTTTTCAAAAAAGCGAAGCTACGAGGCCCTCAGGGGCCGGGGCGCAATTAGTCAGGAAAACGGCAAAAAAGCTCGTTGCGCCGCTGAAAGGATCGCATCAGCGGGGCGAGGGCGCTTAATTGCGACGGATAGTTCGCAATGGCGAGGCCTTTAGCGCGAATTTCCTCCGGCGTTAGCGCCAATGTTTCCCAGCGAACATTATCTCCCCGTAAATCTCGCGGCGGGACCAAATAAAGGCAGCAAGTCAAGCTCCACGGGGCGGGCCAGCCGGGATAGTGCACTAGATAATGCAGCTGCGGACACGGCGCTAGAGTCGCGCCTTTGGCGGCCTCTTGGGCCACGGCGCAAGCGGTGCGGTGGTCGGGATGAGTATCCTCCGGGTGCGGCAGGATCAGAAAAGTCGGTTGCAAACTGGCCATAAGATCAGTCAGCACTTGCATGAGGCCGGCCTTGGTATAGGGCGTCCCGGGGCGATACGCTCCCGGAAAATCCGTCTGCCGATATTTCGTACAAAAGTTGATGTAGGGGGCCGTGTCTGACCAGTTGCCACTACACATCTGTTCCAAGCCTCCATCGGGAAAGCCGAGGAAAAAGACGTCCTCGGGGGCAAGGCCCATCTGCTGTGCTGCCACCAAAGTCTCACCTTGGCGATGGGCGGCAAACTCCCGGCAACTATTAGCAGTACAGCGGAAATCAGCTAAAAAGAGTTGGGCGGCATCGATAAAGCTCTCGCCGTTGGTTATCAGAACAAGCTTGACTTTTGCACCAGTGGCGGCGGTCCGGCGAAGTAAGGCAAAGGCAGCCAGCGTCTCGTCATCGGGGTGGGGGGCGATGAAAAGGACGGTATCATTCGGCCCGGGCATACTAAGCGGCGTCAGTAGCTGCGACGCGGAGCAAAGATTAACGCCGTACTCGCGGACCAGCAGAGCCACAATGAAAAATAGACCGATCCATAGAGCGAATATCTCCACCGCCAGATAGGGATAGCAAGAGGCTCCCAAGGCCGCAATAATTGTCCCTAACACCGCAAAGCTTCCCACCCCAAGATAAAAACAGCGCAAGGATATTTCGTCACGCATACGGGACATCAAGCCAGCTCCCTTCCTCAGTCTAGCGCCATTATACCGCAAAATTATCCGACCAATGCGCATCGAAAAGTAGCGTTATTCCGGTAAAAGCCTGAGATGAACAATTAAGAATTAACGGTTAATAATTTCGGAGAGAATTATTAGAATAATTCTTCGTTTATTTTAAAATTGGGGCAAAAAGTTCGTTTTTGCATCCAAAATTTTTAATTATTAATCGTTAATTGTTCACCCCAAGGTCTCGACTTGACTACCGCCCATAGGCAGCGCGTCAAAACTATGCTACATTAAAGGCGAATTTGCTAAATAAAGCGATTTTACCAAAGGCATTTATACGTAAAGGAGTCTCCGATGGAACTAATCCCGGCCAAAACGATAATCTCCGGCTATTCTGCCGGCAGTGAGTGGTTTGGCGTCAACTACAACATGAATATCTACAAGGGGTGTAGCCACGGCTGTATTTATTGTGACAGCCGCAGCGATTGTTACCGCGTCGAAGATTTTGACCGCGTCCGGGCCAAGGCGGCGGCCTTGGCGATTATTGAAAGCGAGCTCAAAAGTAAGCAGCGCAAAGGCGTTGTCGGAACCGGCGCCATGAGCGATCCGTATAATCCGGAGGAAGCGCTCCACTGCTTGACGCGGGGGGCCCTTGCTTTGCTGGACCGCTATGATTTTGGCGTGGCCATTGCCACCAAGAGTGATCTGGTTGTCCGGGATATTCCGCTGCTGGAAAAGATTCAGCGGCATTCACCCACCCTCATCAAGCTGACCATCACCACCGCCGACGACGCCCTGGCGGCCAAAATCGAGGCGCAGGCGCCATCGCCCTCCCGGCGCTTTGAAGCCCTACGCACTTTGCGCGAAGCTGGCATTTTTGCCGGAATCATCTTGATGCCCGTTCTCCCCTTTATCACTGATTCGCCGGAGAATATTCGGCAGATTATCGAGCAGGCGGCTGATTGTGGCGCATCTTTTATCTACCCGGCCTACGGTGTCACTTTGCGGCAAAATCAGCGGGACCACTTTTTGCGGCAGCTGCACCACCATTTCCCCCAGCAGGAAGCGGCCTATTTACGACAGTTCGGCAATGCCTATCAGTGTCCGTCCCCGCGGGCGGCCGAGCTGGATGTCTGCCTCAAGGCGGCCTGCACCGCGCACGGAATCTTGTGCCAGATG
>CAZWXO010000036.1:0-2220 GCA_964637885.1 uncultured bacterium | reverse complement strand
CCCTATCGTTACTTGCATCCGCTTCTTTTTTAAAGCGCCACTGTCCGACGCTGTCCCTTGCCATCCGCCTGTGCAAACTTATCGAAGATAGACAATTAATTATCGTTTAACGATAATTAATTGTTGTAATTAAATAATTGTCGTGCTATAATCCCCTTGAAGAAAACAATGGGGGGATCGATATGCGCGTATCTTTTCACGAAGGCCTCACCTGGGGCGTCAAAATACTTTTGGACGTGATCTGGGTCGGCGGTTTGCTGATCTACGTTACCTTACCTGCCGGCCTGCGCTGGTATCTGGAATTGATGTTTAGCCGGCCCCAGGAAGTTTACCGGATGTACCTGATTTTTCTATACGCCTCGGGCATTTTTGCCCTCCTTATCGTCTGGGAGATGCGGCGCATTTTTGCCCGCTTGCGCCAGCGCCAGCCCTTTGTGCGGGCGAACGTCGACAGCCTGATCCGCGTCGGCTTGGCCGCACTGGCCATCGGCCTGCTTTATTTCATCAAACTTTTTTTCCTCAACACAATTTTGACAATAGTCGCCGTGATGATCTTTCTCATCGCCGGCTTATTTGCCTTGGTTCTAGCTGGAGTTTTTCAGCAGGCCATCGAGGTCAAGGAAGAACTTGACTTGACGATATAGGAGGGACGACCGATGCCGATAGTTGTAAACATCGATGTGATGATGGCCCGGCGCAAAATTAACGCCATCACCTTGGCCGAGCGGATCGACCTGACGCCGGCCAACTTATCTATTTTAAAAACGGGCAAGGCCAAGGCCATCCGTTTTTCGACCTTGGCGGCCTTATGCCAGGCGCTGGAGTGCCAGCCCGGGGATCTGCTGGAATACCAAGCAGACGAAATTAATCCTGCCACGCCCGCTCGGCCTGTAAGCGATGAACAATCCGGCGCAGCGCCAAGCCCGCCGGGGGCAGCGACGGAGCGGAGCGCAGCAAGGAAACACGAGGAGGAATTTTAATGAGCAAGATAGCGCAACAAACCCCAGGCCCGAGTCAACCGGAGGCTGACCTAGCGGCGCCTGGCGGCGGGCTTTCACGCGGAGGCGGGATGCTTTTTGCGGCTCTTTTCTTAGGGATAATCTATGATCTACTTTTTCATGGAGTGGCGCTCGGTATCTCGGTGCCGCTTTTTCTAGCGGTGTATTACATGATTGCCAATTGGCAAAGTGTGGCCCTGGCGGCGCAAAAACGCCGGGGATGGATCCTGGCCGCGCCGATTATGGCCCTGGCGGGCTGTTTTGCCCTATTTACTAGTCCGGCTCTCGGGCGCTTGAATCTGCTGGTGCTGCTGGCTTTGCTGCTGGCCCAAGGGACGCTGTGGAGTAAGCTAACCGCGCCAAATTGGTATCAACCCGGCTTTTTCCATGTTGCGACAGGCTTTCTTGGACGTATTTTGGGGAACCTTGGGGCAGCCTTCAAAATTATTGCCCATCGCCGCCGTCGCCCCGGCCAGAGCTGGTGGCAGCAGCCCCGCCAGCGTGGCATTGTACTGGGAATCTTGGTTTCGATTCCACTTTTTCTATTAATCTGGGGGCTTTTAACGATGGCCGACCAGGTCTTTGCCAGCTACAGCCGGCAGTTTCTCGAGCTCTTTCCGAAGTGGAGCTATTTTGAGTTCGGTGGGCGGGGCGTTGTTGTCTTTCTGGCGTGTCTCTTTTTCGCCGCCCTTTTTTGGACTTGGAAAGAACAACCGCGCCAGCTCCAGAACAAAAAGGCGCCACAGCCCGGTTTGCCGGCTTTTCAACCTGGCAATAACGCCACTGGGGTTGCCCCGCTGGCCGCGCCGTCAATGACGCCGCCGTCTCCCCCACGACAAAGCACCTACCCGCGCCACTACAACCCTTACGTTGTGGCGACGGTTTTAACGATGCTGGGCCTGCTTTATCTGGCTTTTTCCGCGGTGCAGTTTTCCTACCTCTTTGCCGGAATGCAGCTACCCGAGGGGATCGATTACGCCCAATATGCGCGCCAAGGGTTTTTCCAGCTCTGCATCGTGGCCGCTCTCAATTTCGTCATTCTGACGATTGTTATGCCACCCGCAAGTCTTGCCCCCGGCCGGCTGCGGCTACTAATCAATGCGCTGGCAACATTTCTCGTTGGCTTTAGCGTCATCATGCTCGTCTCGGCCCATCTGCGGATGAATCTCTACGAAGCGGCTTACGGCTATACCTTCCTGCGCTTGTTGGTGCACTGCTTTAT
>CAZWXO010000035.1:13375-19581 GCA_964637885.1 uncultured bacterium | reverse complement strand
TTTCGGCTTTCGATATCAAGAATAAAGACGACAACCGTTTTGTCGGCTATTTTGTAAAACAAGCGGAAGTCCCCGATTCTAAAACGATGAAGATCTTTAAACTCGCCTTTAAGTTTTTTGATATGTGGCCCATAGTGAGGATTTTCGCGCAATATGGGGTAAACATAGTCAGTAATCTTTTGATACAGAGCGCGGTATTTATTCGTCTTTATTTTCTTGGCAAAAGTCTCCGTTTCGGCGATTTTGTAGTTAGTCAATTATTTGATACCTTCCGGCAGATACGTCTGATAGCCCTTTCTTGATGTCTTCTTCAAAGGCCATAATTTCATCCATCTCCGGGTCAGAGACGATCGAGTCGCTAAGTAAATAATTCAGGGTCGCATACTCAAGATAATTTGAGATCGTGCGTTTTTGGCCGGCGGCCGCTTTTTTAAAGAGCTCGTAGATATTATCATCAATTCGCACAGTGATTGTTTTTGGCATCACACACCTCCTGCTTCAATAGTATTCTTCTGTATTCAATATAGCAAGAGAATTTTTATAATTGATGCCAATAAATGGGTTAAGACCACTAAGAAAATCTGCTACGGTTTTGCAGACACTTTCACCGACAACGCGTTTGCAAATTACGTGGCGATGATTTCCTCCGCCTTTTTTAGGCTGAGCCTTTGCATCGTTCCCCGGCACCAGAAAAAGGCGATTCCGCCGCCAAAGAGGTTGCCGGCGATCATCCCGATCCAGATACTCTCGACGCGGACGCCCCAGAAGGCAAAGAGGGCGAGGGCTAGCGGGATCGTTAGCAATAGTGCTCGGAGGGTGATGGCCGTTAATGATTTGAGGGGCTGCGCCAACGATTGAAAGGCATAGCCGGCGGAGATACCCAGCCCAGCGCCTAAGGCGGTGGGGATGGCCATCCAGCGGGTTTGGCGAACAGCCAGATCGATAACCTCCTGGGCATCGGAAAAGAGCATAAAAATCCAAGGGGCCGCCGCCATATAGAGGAGGGCCACCGTGATGCCAGCGCCGGTAATTAAAAAGACACCGTGGCTAAAGGCGTGGCGCACCCGGGCGAGGTCTCCGGCGCCGTAGCTTTGACCGATGATAATCGTCATGCCACTGGAAAAGGCGAAGATCGGCGTCAGCAGGAGGTGGTCAAAGCGCCCGGCTAGGGAGAAGGCATTGAGAGCTGCCTCGCGGACACTCCCCATCAACCAATTCAGAATCACAAAGGAAAAGGACAAGACAATCAGCCCCAAGGAAGTCGGGATGCCAAGGCCGGTAATCCGCCGCAGCATTGCCCAGGAGACTTTGTCCCGGCGAGGCGTAATGCGGAGGCTACTACCTTTGCGGATAAAGACGACGACAGCAAAGACGGTCAAGACCAGATAAGAAATGGAGGTGGCGATGCTCGCCCCGACAACACCCATCCCAAAAGTGAAAATCAGCAAGGGGTCGAGGATGACATTGACGGCGGTGGAAAGAATCATCGCCGGGCCGATATAGCGGGTTAGTCCTTCTCCCTGGAGGATGCCGAACATTGTCTGGCCAAAAAAGACGAGGAAAAATCCGGGCAGCAGCCAAAACAAATAGTCCTTGCCATGGCTGATGGCGGCCGGGGTGACTTCATTGCCGGCTAAGATTAAAAGCAGGTCGTCCCCCCACATCCAGCACAGGCCGATAGCCAAAAAGGCGACCCCACAGGAAAGGACCAGCCCGGTAGCGCCGGCTTTTTCTGCCTCGCCGCTCTCACCCGCGCCAATGCTGATGGCGACGACGGTACTGACCCCGGTGGAGAGGCCTTGCGAGAGGGCAATCAAGATGAAAAAGACGGGAAAGACTAAACCGACACCGGCGATAATCGCCGTGCTACCTTTGTCAATCCATGCCAGAAACAAGGTATCGGTTATGTTGTACACCAGTTGTCCCAATAGTCCCATCAGAACAGGTAGGGAAAGCTGGACCAGTGTTTTCTCTAAAGGACCATGCAGGATGTCGGGTTTGCTCCGGGTCATATTGTCACCTCACTAAAAACGGAATCTCCCCATGGGGGAAACTCCGCTTTTCGACATTATCGTTTGCTTTGGGTCTCCGGAGGCTATCATAGCACATTAAAAAATCATATGCTACTTAAGGTACTCTTTTTCTACATAGGGGGAAGTCATCAAATGCAGCATGGCGGACCATCCGACCTCAAATTCAACGACATCTCCGACACGGTATTCACGGCAGCTAGTCAGGTCGCAGATCATATGATCGCTGGAGCCACCTAAAATCTCAATGGCGGTATCGACTGGCCGCAGCAGATCAAAAGAAGTATCTTGTTTGCCGATGGCCAGCACCCCGCGGCGCATGATCCCTTTGTCCGTAAAATGCGGGACATGGCCGAAGGCGTCAGGCCCGATCTGGCCAATGGGAACCGAGGGCTTGTCTTGGATTTCCGCCAGCTCGGCCAGCAGCCGGAAGCCATCCTGGCGCATGCCAGGGATGGGAGCTCCATGCTGCGAAGCGTTGGTGCCGACGCTGATCGCCTCTCCAATTCGTAAATCGTTAATCTTGGGATGCAGTTGTCCGCTTTGAGCCAGCTCCAGACAGGTGCTACCACCGATGGAGACGACTTCGAGGGGCCTTGCGATTGCTGCTTCGACTTCCAATGCTAAACGGGCGAAATCGCTGGTGTTAACCTCATCTGGCAGTACGCCACCAAAGCAACCAAAATTAGTTGCCAGGCCGATGAGCTCGACATGGGGCAGACCCTCGACTGATAGGGCAGCGGCTAAGACATCATCAGGCCAGAGCCCCTCCCGCAGGTCCCCCATATCCACCATTAGAATAATGCCATGCTTTTTACCCGCCTGGCCGGCCAAGGTGTTAAGTTGCTCAATTGTGGCCAACTCGCTGTTGACGCTACGATCGCAAATCGCGACTGTGTCTTTGGCCTCCCCCGGCATTGTGATGCGCAGTAGCATTAACTTGGCTTCAGGGAAAGACTTACGCAAGAGGCGCAGGTTATCCATGCGGGAATCCGCCAAAACTTCCACTCCGCCTTGCAACATTGTCGCGGCTAGCGGGGGTTGGCCACAAAAGCTTTTGGTGACGCCGGTGATTTTAATATTATTTTGACCGCAGGTCCTCACCACAAATTCGGTGTTGTCTCTGATGCTGGTTATGTTGATTAAGAGTCTAGGGTAGGTGCTCACAGCACGACCTCCACAGATTTATTTGTCCAGAACGTAGCCATAGGATTTTTTCTGCCCGTTTTCCTCTTCCAGGTAGACACCTTGAATCTCTGGAGCAAAGCCAGGAAAGGCATTGATTCCTTTTTCCAGGAGCAAGAAATAATTCTGTGCCACTTCATTCCAGCGCTCGCCGGGAACGACGCAGAAAATTCCGGGAGGGTATGGCAAAGCCCCCTCTAGGGCAATTTCGCCGCTGATTTTATCGAGGGGCACCAGTTTAGCATTGTTGCGAACCAGTTCCCAGTTGGCTTCCATGGGTGAGAGGCCTTGCTCTGGGAAAGAGGCAGCTCGGAAAAGCTGCTTTTGATAGTTTTTTGCATTGTGTCGCTTGTAAAAATCGTGCATCTCCTGACACAACTGACGGATCGTATAGCCGGCGTAACGCTCACAGTTATGTTGGCAGATGGTTTTTAAAACGCTGTCAAGGGGGGCATCGGCTTCGACAAGTTTTTCAAAACGGACGATCTGCTCGATTAATGTGATTAACTTTTCTCGTGACTCGGCGGGAGTTAGCAAAAATAGAATCGAGTTCAAATCATCTTTTTCCGGGACAACCCGGTTTTCCCGGAGGTAGTTGGCAAAGATCGTCGCCGGGATGCCAAAATTCTCGTATTCGCCTGTTTCGGGATTGATCCCCGGGGTTGTCAAGAGCAGTTTATTGGGGTCGACAAAGTACTGGTTGTCACCGTAGCCTTCAAAGGCATGCCATTTTTCGCCGGGTTGGAATTTGAAGAACGAGATATCTGCGGCGATTTCTTCCGTCGGGTATGTTTCCCAGCGGCGACCATTCAAAACTGGTGGAACAAAGGGGCGAATCATCTTGCATTTCTGCATAATCTCTTTGCGGGCCTCGATCCCCATGCGGACACAATCTGCCCACAGCCTGAGGCCAGCGGCGCCGTCCTGCATCCGGGCATTGATATCCAGGGATGCGAAAATCGGATAGAGGGGGCTTGTCGAAGCGTGGAGGCGGAAAGAGTTGTTAAAGCGCTTGTGATCGACATAGCGTTTTTGCCCAGATATGTGTTTGTCTTTTTTGTGAATCTGGGATGATTGAGAAAATCCTGCTTGCTGTTTATGCACGGACTGGGTGACAAGAATGCCGGGATCATCCGCCGTCAGTTCAAGGAGCAGCGGCGAGCAGTCCCGCATCATCGGAATGAACTGCTCGTATCCCACCCATGCTGAGTCGAATAGAATGTAATCGCACAGATGTCCAATCCGGTCGACGACTTGTCGGGCATTGTATATCGTCCCGTCGTAGGTGCCTAGCTGAATCACAGCTAAGCGGAAAGGTCGGGCATCCTTCGCTCTTGCTGGGTTGACCTGGGAGATTTGGTCACGAAGATAGGTTTCTTCAAAGCAATGGTCGTCGATGCCGCCAATAAAGCCATAGGGATTGCGAGCGGTTTCCAGATAGATCGGAATCGCCCCTGATTGCAGCAAAGCGGCATTGTAAACGGATTTGTGGTTGTTACGGTCAAAAAGGACCAAATCGTCCGGGGCGAGAACAGCATTGACGGCCACAGTATTGGCGGTGCTGGTGCCGTTCATCACAAAATAAGTTTTATCGGCGTTGTAAACTTTGGCGGCGTATTTTTCCGCTTCCACGGCTGGACCTTCGTGTATCAGCAGGTCTCCTAAGGCCACATCGGCGTTACAGATATCCGAGCGGAAAATTCTTTCGCCGAAAAAGTCGAAAAAGCGTCGCCCGGCTGGGTGCTTGCGGAAATATTGCCCCCCTTGATGACCGGGGCAGTCAAATTGAGAATTGCGCAGCTCAACGTACTGACTCAGGGTTTTGAAAAATGGAGGTAAAAGTCCGTCTTCGTATTCGCTGGCTGCATTTTCGACGGCCTGGGTCAGGTTGAGTTGCGGATCCGCATCGGCGATAAACAGCGGAATGTCGAATTTGGTTTCCTCGACTAATGCGGATAAATTGTTTTCTGCTTCGGTCAAAACGACAGCTGCGACGTCAGTAAAATCTGTGTCTGTTACTGGCACTAAGTCTCGATCGGTAAAAAAATACGCGCGCGATTTGGCTGTACAAGCGATTTTTAATTGTTTCATGCGACTACCTCCACTAATTCTGATTTCTCCCCATCATTCCGCTTAAAGTTTAACATGCAAGTGTTTCTTTGCAATAATTTTGCCAGCTTATCGGAAAATTTAGTTTTGCGCTTTTCCCTCAGGGTTGTTCGATGCAGATGGCGATTCGAGTCATTATTTTTCGAGATATTAAAGCAGACAAAGAAAAGTAGATAGAATAATTATAAAAATGATAATAATTTATTGTATTTATTCCTTTTAATCCTCGGATAATAGGACTATAATTGCCGCAAAGAAAAAAAATGGGAGGAGCTGTTAGGAGTTTATCTGAAGGTGCGGTGTAGAAGTGCTGAAGGATGAATTAAGCTAAATGATGAGGAGGAATATAAGATGTCGGTAATCTTCGAACAGGAAAAATGCAGTGGCCTCGCAACCCATGAAGAGAAGTTGATTGTTTTGCGGCAGATGGTGGCTGACTATGCCGGGCGGGGGGATGACTTGGTCCCGATTCTGCGTATGGCGCACGGAGTGTTTGGTCATCTTTCTTATGAAGTGCAGAACGCTATCGCCGAGGTGGTTGATGTCCCTGTGGCTACAATTGCCGGAACTGTCGCCTTTGAAGATTGTTTTACGGACTTTCGCTGCGGGCACAACATTGTTAAGGTTTGTGTAGGGTTGTCTTGTTATAACAGTGGCGGCAAAGAGTTGCTCAAGCAATTGCGAGACGAATTGGGGATTGAGGTCGGCGAGGCTACGGAGGACGGCAAGTTTTCCTTGGAGGTAACAGAATGTTTTGGCGAGTGCACGAAGACTCCATCGATCATGATCAATGGCACGGTTTATCAAGATTTAAAGCCTGATGAAATTGCTAAAATATTATCCCGGTATGAATAAATATTTTTAGTTGGGCGTCAAAATGAC
>CAZWXO010000035.1:11926-13365 GCA_964637885.1 uncultured bacterium | reverse complement strand
ACAGCAGTATTAAGATTAAAAATATCAATTTTGTCGTTCAATACATCCTTAACCAAGACACTCATGGTTAAGTTTTTATCTGGTTCAGACTCCCATTGGGCTCCCATCTGTCCTCTACCTCTAGTTTGCTTTTGAGCAACAACTGTGGTATAATTATCCAAAGGTTTATCATTGGCCAAAGCCTTTAAATAATTTTTGCGATATATTTCATAGGCAGCCGGCCGGATTCGTGGTATCGTGAAGAAGAAATATTTGATTGAGGGTTGATAGGATGAATTTGCTGCTTTCGGCGGTGGTTGGGGCGTTGGTTGCGATAATGGTCCTCGCCAACGGATTCTTGTCTCAGGAAGTGGGGAACTACTCTGCCAGTCTGATGATTCATCTGCTGGGTCTTGGGATACTCACCCTTTTGCTTTTGGGGCAAAAATCCCGGACAGTTTTTCGCCGGGATGTTCCGCTGTATATGTACAGCGCTGGGGCGATCGGGCTGATTACCATTCTTTTTTCTAATATCGGTTTTATTGGGTTGGGAGTCTCCCTAACGATGGCCTTGGGTCTGCTAGGGCAGGCGGTTGTTTCGATTATTATCGATCATTATGGCTGGTTTGAGATGAAGATCGTCCGTTTTGAAAAAAAGAAGTACATCGGCCTCGGCCTGATTTTTGCGGGAATTATCGTTATGTGTCTGGTATAAGGGAGAAGATATATGTTTTTTTATTTGCTGGTGGCCCTATCTTCCGGGATCTCTATTGTTCTGGCCCGGATTATAAATGCGGATTTAGCTAAGCGAATTGGCATCGTCCAGGGAACTTTCTGGAATTTCTTGTCTGGGATGATGCTGTCTTTTGTATTGGTTTTATTGAGTGGCGAATTTTATCATTTCTCGCTGGACAAGATGGCGGAGGTGCCGTGGTGGGCATATTCGGGTGGCTTCATCGGGATAGCTGTCGTGATGCTGTCCAGCTTTTTAACCCCGAGGGTGTCAGCTTTTTATTTTACATTATTAGTTTTTATCAGCCAGCTGTTTGTCGGCTTGCTGATCGATTTTTTTATCTTGAATGAGTTTCCATACGGTATCGCTATCGGTGGAGTTCTCGTTTTGGCGGGGCTGTCCTTTAATCTCTGGCTGGACGCAAAAAAACCGCCCCGAATTACTTAGAGATAAGTGGGAAGAAAGATGTTAATTAAGGTGAAGCAACCAACAGAGTAGCCATAGGGTGGCTAGGCTGGATGGAGAAAGTATTTGCGCCGCGGGCAGGCAGAGAGTAAAATCTTGGTGTAGCCTAGGATGGGCCTGTGTGGAAGGAAAACTGGGTTTGCGCCCCTACGGAAATCACGCCAGCCACCCGATAGAGAAGGCAAAGAGACAAGATTTTCCTTAATAATTTAGCGCTGTCCTTTAACAGAGCTCGTGTTTCTGGGCTTAGATGGTTTTTATG
>CAZWXO010000035.1:7151-11916 GCA_964637885.1 uncultured bacterium | reverse complement strand
GTAGCGGAAGCCAAGTTTTACGTAGCGGTTGCCGGCGCGTTGGTTTTCCATAAAATGGTCCAGGTAGACCCGCTCAAGTTGTAAAGTTTCAAAGCAATAGCGTAAAAGGAGGCGCATCGCCTCTTCGCCGAGGCCTTGCCGCAGATAGGTGGCTTCTCCTAAATAGATGCGGTTAATCTCCACCGAGCCGCTGGCCTGGTCGAGCTTAGCGAGGTAGACGCGTCCGATTGGGGTATCGGTTGACCGGAAGACAATGGTAAATTGTTTTTTGGATGGGTCGCTTTCTCGAGGGAGAAACTCCCGCACCACTTTTTGATAATCGTGACTTTTTTCGATGGTAAAGGCAGCCATTAGAAAATCCTGTTTTTCCCATTGCGAAAAAAGCAGACAATCATCAAAGGTTGAGTCGCGGATCAGGAGCCTGGCGGATTCCATGAAATCACCCTTTCTGTAAGGCTGTCGACGATAGGATGCGGACCAGTGACATTCCTCTCACAAGGCGCCGACTGACAAAGGCTTTGAGGCAACACTGAAGGAGACGGCCTTGACCCGCAGCATAAATATTTGAACTTGCAGTCAATATGTTACTCCATTGCTTGACCACGGGCAAGGGGAGGCAGGAGGTAACCAATGAATCAGGACAAACTTATCAGTGATCTGGAGCACCAGAAACGCTTTTTAAAGACCATGATCGATGCTGTTCCGGACCTCATCTTCTACAAAGATCTGAAAGGTATCTACCTTGGTTGCAACGAAGCTTTTTCCGCTACCTTTGTCGGCATGGCTGAGACTGAAATTGTCGGTAAGACAGATTACGCTCTCTTTCCTGACGCTGAGCTTGCCGAGTTCTTTCGGGCTCAGGACCAGAAAATGATGCGCCAGGGTCAGGTTAGGATTAATGAAGAACAGGTCAAGTTGGTCGATGGCCGAATTATCGATTTGGAAACGATGAAGACACCTTTTTTTGACGACCAAGGAAATATTGCCGGTCTGATTGGGGTATCTCGGGAGATTACGGTCCGTAAACAAACAGAAGCTAAGCTGCGTGAGAGCGAGCTGCGTCTGAGCCTAGCGACTGGAGCCGCCCGGATTGGGTTGTGGGACTGGAACATTCCTGAAGATTCAATAATTTTGAATGAGGAATGGGCTGGCCTGATCGGATATCGTTTGAGCGAAATAGCGCCTGTCAGCATTGATATATGGCGCAATTTTGTGCATCCGGAAGATTTGCCCATCAGTCAGGAATTATTGGGGCAATGCCTTTCAGGAGAGCGGGCCTACTACGAGTGTGAAGTGCGGATGCGTCATCGCAGTGGTGCTTGGATTTGGGTATTGGACCGTGGCAGGGTGATTGTCCGTGATGCCCACGGCGCTCCCGTGCGGATGCTGGGAACTCATATCGATATCACCCCTCAAAAAAAAATCGCCGAGGAGTTGGCTGTGGCTAAGCGGCAAGCTGAGCAGGCCAGTCAGGATAAAGGCCGATTTCTTGCCAACATGTCCCACGAGATTCGGACTCCGATGAATGCGGTGCTGGGTTTTCTCGAGCTGCTGAGTATGGCGGATTTGGCACCCGAACCGATGGAGGATGTTTGGGACGCTTTGAGTGCCTCTCAAATGCTTTTAAGAATCATTGACGATATCTTGGATTTTTCCAAAATCGAGGCTGGCATGCTGGGGATAGCGCCACGGCCCTTTGCCCTGTTGCCATCCTTGCAATCCTTGATAGCGATGCACCGAAGACGGGCCGAGCAGAAAAATTTACAACTATTCTTAGATTTGCCGAAGGACCTGCCCGAAAACGTATATGGAGACGATGCGCGGCTCTCGCAGGTGTTAAATAATTTATTAAGCAATGCCATCAAGTTTACGAAGCTAGGCGAGGTCCGCTTGAGAGTGATAGTTGCCAAGGCGACCTCCAGCAGTATCCTGCTGACATTCCGCGTCACCGACACCGGCATTGGCCTATCTCCTGAGGACGGGAAGAAATTGTTTCAGCCCTTTACCCAAGCGGACGAATCGACGACTCGGCTTTTCGGTGGGACGGGATTGGGACTAGTCATTTCCCGGGAGTTGGTGCGCCTGATGGGCGGCGATATCGCTTTTGAGAGCTCCCAGGGACTTGGATCGGAGTTTTATTTCTCCTTGCCTTTTGCCCGAGTCGCTGCCGGAGCTATAGTGGAAGGAGGGGCGGATCAATCCTTTGAGATGCCCCTTAGATATGCTATGCAGCCTGTCGAAAAGAGTTTACCTCTGGGGCGGGCAGAAATTCTTATAGTTGAAGATAACGAGATGAGCCTCAAGCTCTTCCGGACGATGTTGGCCCGCTATGGCTATTCTTGCGTTGCTGTCGGCAATGGGGTCGAAGCTCTCGATGCTCTGGCAGTCCGTCCGTACAAGGTCATTCTGATGGATTGCCAGATGCCGTTGATGGATGGTTACGAGTGTGCCCGCAGAATTAGGACGAGTTATAATGGCGCATCCTCGCCCCTCATTATTGCTTTGACGGCGAATGCGATGGAGACCGACCGCCAGCGGTGCCTGGAGGCAGGGATGGATGCTTACTTTGCTAAGCCCGTCGATTTTAAGGATTTGATTAAATTAATCAGCGAGAAAGTGCCCCAGGATCGAGGCAAGCCCGCTCAGGGCATCCAGGAAGCATGGTTGGCGGAATTTGTCGAAAATACGGGGCTCGGGTGGAAAGAGGCCGCAGAACTTTTTGGCGAGTATCTGGCGGATCTTCCGCGGCAGATCGAGAAGCTTGCCACGGCAGTCGCCGGGAATGATCTGGAAGCCGCTCGAAAAATGGGGCATCAGCTGTGCGGCGGGCTGCAGAACTTCTATATTCACGACGGTAGCAAGCACGCCGAGGCCGTTTTGGCAGCAATTCATGCTTCGAATCCAGAGTTGGCGCAACAGCATTTGGCAAAGCTGCGTCAGCTGCTTCAAGTGTAAATTATAGGGAAAGGCGAAGCCATCGACAGACCGGAGATTATCTCCATCTCTAAAATGGCTTCGCCTTAGTTAGCTCTAATTTGAATAGTCTATGCAGATTAGCTGCTCTTAGGATTCTCCTTCGTGAGCTTAATCATTCATCCAGATTTCGACGCGATAGTTGTCGGCATCCCATTTGACAGTTCCATCTAAATTTTCCGCCATGAAACGCAGAGGCACCATTGTTCGGCCATACCACACCTGGACGGGTTCGGCGAGCCATTGCTGTTCATCGTTGACGTAGACATCTTTGTATCCGACCTTCATCTCTACTTTGTTGCCGCGAGGATCGATGGCGGTGATTATCTTGGTATAAGTGTCAAAGCTGAGATTGGCGCCGAAGGTTTCAAAGATGGAGCGCATTTCGACCATCATCACACCATTTCGTGTGATAAAGGGATCGACGTCAGGAAATAGCTGTTCGCCGTTATAGTAGACGGCAGGTCCGGCTGCTTCGGCAGCGGGTAGGGCAACGAGTGCGGGAACGCACAATAGGCAGGCCAGAGTCAGAGCACTTATGAGTTTTTTCATCGAAAACTCCTCCTTTGTAAGATACGCCAAGTTTTTTTAAATTCCTGCACACTTTAGCAGGAATTTTTATTTTCTTTGTCTAATATATACCGATAAAGAGCGACGCATCCTCGGTCAAAGAAGTCTGGCGGACAGATAAAACCGCTGTCAGGCGGAATCGTTTGTCGTAAAGAATTCTATTCCAGGATTCCCACCGGGGTGAGTTTGCTGAGAACGGACTTGCCGTGGGGTGATTTTTCGGCAATTTCCTTGGAATAGTCGCCTCCAGCCTGGAAACCTTTATGCATACCACCGGCCCAAGCGGGGACATCGGACATGTCATAGACCACCCCGTCAATGGCGACGTAGGCTGGCATGCCGTCTTTGCCTGTGTATTGCGCCAGTTCATCGAGGGTAAAGGTTTGTTCTGGAATCGTGACTTCTGCCTGGCTCTCCGTGGCATCGGGTTCAGCAGTATCCTGGCCGCCACAAGCGCCGAGAGATAGTGCCAGGATGAAAAGTAAGCCGGTTATAAAATATTTTTTCATTTAGAACACCTCCTTAGTCTTTAATTTCGACATTTTTTCTCTTTATCCTGCAAAGAGTTTGAATTTAATTAAAAACGGCTAATTATATGGAAGGGAGCTTGATGACGATGGAGAAAATTATTTTGTTGGTCGAAGATAACGAGGACGATATTTTGTTGACAGAGAGGGCGTTTAAGAAGAATAATATTGTCAATAAAATTGTCGTGTGTCGTGATGGCGAAGAGGCTCTCAATTATCTGTTCCACCAAGGTCAGTTTGGGCAGCTCGCGGAAGGGGAAAACCCCCAGCTTATCCTTCTTGACTTAAAACTACCCAAACTCGGCGGGCTGGAAGTCTTGAAGGCATTGCGCCAAAATGAACAAACCCGGTTACTGCCGGTAGTGGTCCTGACCTCGTCTCGGGAGGAAGCCGACATCGTCGAGAGCTACCGCCTTGGTGCAAACAGTTATATCCGTAAGCCAGTCGATTTTGAAAAATTTAGTTTGGCTATCCGACAGTTGGGTTTATATTGGCTGGTGTTGAATGAATCTGTTTAAGTGTTGTTGGAGGTGTTTCTGTGATTAAAAAATTGCGGGCATTGATTGTCGAAGACAATGAGGATGATGCCCTCCTTTTGTTGCGTGAGCTGAAAAAAGGTGGTTTTCAAGTCGAATATGTGCGGGTTTTTGACAAGAAGGGATTACTGGATAAGCTCATGCGTGAAGGGTGGGGAA
>CAZWXO010000035.1:0-7141 GCA_964637885.1 uncultured bacterium | reverse complement strand
GCCTTGCCGGAAATGAATGGCGTCGATGTTTTGCGCCTGATCAAGTTTCAGTCCATCGAAATACCGAGAATTATGATCTCGGGGACTGGTGGCGAAAATGTCGCAGTCGAAGCCATGCGGGCGGGAGCCAGCGATTATATCATCAAGGATAATTTATCCCGGCTGGTCCCGGCGGTGGAGCGGGAACTCAAGGAAAGAAAGATGGCTAAGGCCAAAGCGCGGGCTGAAGAAGATATCGTGGTCTTAAATGAGCAACTGGCATTGACGCTGGAGGATGTGCGCCGGAGAGAAAAGGAAACTCTCCGTGTCTTATCCCGGGTGGCCGACTATTTTGATATGGGGACTGGGCGGCATGTTTCTCGCGTAGGCCAATACGCGCGGATGCTCGCGCGGATGGTCAATATGTCCGAGGTAGAGCAGGAGTTGATCGAAGAGGCAGCGCCGCTTCACGATATCGGCAAGATTGGCATTCCTCCGTCGATTTTGCAAAAGCCGGGCAAGCTCACCGATGCCGAGTTCACACTGATTAAAGAGCATTCCCGGATTGGCCATGACATTTTAAAAGATAACACCAGCAATTGTCTGCAAATGGGGTCGATTATTGCCTTGACGCATCATGAACGTTACGATGGCACCGGATATCCAGGAGGTCTGAAGCGGGAAATGATTCCCATCGAGGGTCGGATTACTGCTATCGCCGATGTTTTTGATGCCTTGACTTCCGATCGGCCTTACCACGACGCCTGGCCATTTGCCGAGGCGATCGAGTACCTCCACAAATCGAAAAAGAGTCATTTTGACCCGATTTTAGTCGATTTTTTCATTGCCAACATAGTAGAAGTTGAAAAAATATTTAATCAAAACCATGATTGAATCAGTGAGGGGAGACATTTCAGGGGTCGTTCACCTTAGAGAAATCGTCGATATTGCTGCTATGCAGTCGTTGATGGAGTCACTGTACCAAGCTTCCGGTTTTCCCTGTGCTTTAGTTGCTGTCGACGGGGAGATATTAGTTGCCGTAGGCTGGCAAGATCTTTGTCAAAAATTTTTCCGGTGTCATCCGGAGACGGCCCGGCTTTGTCGTGAAAGCGATTCGAGCATTGCGGGAGATCTGGCCAAAGGGAAATTTTCCATTTATGAATGCGCGAACGGCCTTTACGATATGGCGACGCCGATTATTATCGATGATGAGCATATAGCGACGATGTTTCTCGGCCAGTTTCTCTTTCACCCGCCGGATCAAGATAAGTTTCGCGACATCGCTGATAAGTATTGCTTTCCCAGGCAAGAATTCATGGCAGCTTTAAATAAAATTCCCGTAATATCTGAGTTACAAGCGAACCAGATTATGACGTTTTATGCCAAGCTGGCAGAGATGATTGTCGACTTGGGGCAAAAGGGTTTGCAGGAAATGCGGCAGGCCAAGCGGATTGAGGCGGCTGCATTGCGCTTGCGGAAGGTCTACGAAACGACTCAAGACGGCATCTGGGAATGGGACATCCCTTCTGGAAGCGTTCAATTTACCGATCAGTATTACTTGATGTTAGGGTATGAACCAGGCGAAATGCCGTCCTCTTTTGCTACGTGGGAAAGCCTGGTGCATCCTGACGACATTGGAGCTTCTTTAGCCATAGTTGATCATTTTCTCGCTACAGGTGGCAGTGGCTTTGATATGGAGTTTCGGATGCGACATAAAAATGGCAGTTATCGCTGGATAATGGGTAGGGGTCGCACCGTTGAGCAAGATTCATCAGGTCATCCGATCAATGTGGTAGGGATTCATATCGATGTTACGCTGCAAAAAATGAAGGAGCAGGCGCTGGAGCATTACAATCAAGAGCTGTCTCGGTTAGTTGCCGAGCGGACAACTCGGCTGGAGGACTATGCCAGAGAGCTGGAGGCTTTTTCCTATTCAGTTTCTCATGATTTGCGAGGGCCACTTCGGGCAGTTGACGGCTTTGCAACGGCGCTGGAAGAAGATTATGGTATGGAATTGAATCTTGAGGCGCGGGACTATTTAAAGCGGATGCGGAGCGCCTCGCAAAAGATGGGCTCTCTGATCGATGACCTGCTCAAGCTCTCCGGTATTACCCGTAAGGAATTGGTCTTCGGGCCAGTCGACGTGAGTACGATTTGCCGTGAAATATCTGATGATTTGATGGCGCGTGAGCCTGGCCGCCAAATTAACTGGGAAATTGAGGCGGGTCTGTTGCTACACGGAGACAAGGGGTTGCTTTACGTTGTCATGAACAATTTATTGGAAAATGCTTGGAAGTACACGCAGGATTCAGACGATGCCACGATTAAAGTTTACCTAAAGAATTGTGATGGATGCCAAATGATTTGCGTCGCCGATAATGGCAGTGGTTTTGATATGAAGTATGCCGACAAGCTCTTTGCTCCATTCCAGCGATTGCACAGTCAGCAAGGTATGCCGGGCAACGGAATCGGGCTAGCCACTGTCCAGCGGATAATTCATCGCCACGGAGGAATGATTCGTGGCGAAGGTATAGTTGATGGGGGAGCGATTTTTTGTTTTTATTTAGGCGAGGAGGACGCCTTGCAAGATGGACCTCCGGGGCTGGTCATCAAAGCACCGGCAGGATGGTGCTAAGCTTGACAAAATGTTTCTAATGCCATAGCATTTTCCTGATAGTCGAATCAAACATATCGGGCCTGAACTATGGAAGCGTTGACTGGTTGGGAAAAACTGGCGCCTCGCCCTGTCGGGTGGGGTTTTATTGGTATTTTAGGAGGAGAAAGAATGACTCAGCAAAAATTTTATATCACGACACCCATTTACTACCCTAGCGACAAATTACACATCGGCAACGCCTACACGACGGTTGCTTGCGATGCGATGGCACGTTACAAGCGCTTACGCGGTTACGATGTTCATTATTTGACGGGAACAGACGAGCACGGCTTAAAGCTGCAGCGCAAAGCTGAGGAGGCGGGACTGACTCCGATTGCATTTATTGACGGCATCGTCGAGTGGATTAAGGAATTGTGGAACCGGTTTGATATTTCCTACGACGATTTTATTCGCACGACAGAGCCCCGGCATGAGCAGGCTGTGCAAAAAATCTTCCAAATACTTGTCGACAAAGGGGATATCTATAAATCGACTTACAAGGGATTGTATTGTGTTCCCTGTGAGGCCTTTTGGCAGGAGCGGGAACTAAAAGACGGGAATTGCCCAGATTGTGGGCGGCCTGTTGAAATGGTCGAGGAAGAAAGCTATTTTTTCCGCCTCTCAAATTATACGGAAGCTTTAATTCGGCATTACGAAGAAAATCCTGACTTCATCTTGCCTGTTTCCCGGCGCAACGAGATGTTGAATAATTTCCTTAAGCCTGGCCTTGAGGATTTATGTGTTTCCCGGACCACTTTCGATTGGGGCATCAAGGTTCCCGGGGATGACAAGCACGTCATCTATGTCTGGATCGATGCCTTGGCCAACTACATCACGGCCTTGGGATGGGGAAGCGATGATCCGGCTTTGTTCGAGAAGTTTTGGCCTGCCGACATTCATATGGTGGGCAAGGATATCGTTCGTTTTCACACTATCTACTGGCCGGCGATGATGATGGCCCTGGACTTACCCTTGCCAAAGCAGATCTTCGGCCACGGGTGGCTCTTGATGCAGGATGGCAAGATGTCTAAATCCAAAGGAAATGTCATCGACCCAAATGTGCTGATCGATCGGTACGGCTCCGATGCTGTCCGGTATTTTCTCCTGCGGGAAGTGCCCTTTGGCTCGGATGGAATTTTCTCCCTTGAAGCGCTAGTCGGGCGGATCAACGCCGACCTGGCCAATGATCTAGGCAATCTCTTGTCGCGCACAACGGCAATGGTCGGGCAGTATTTTGGCGGAAAAGTGCCAGCGCCGGTGGACAAGCAAGCTATCGACGAGGAGCTGATAGGGCTGGCGCTGGCTTTGCCGGAGAAGGTAGCGCAGGAAATGGACGGGGTCCAGTTTTCAGCAGCCCTCAATGAGATATGGAGCTTGGTGCGTCGGGCCAACAAATATGTGGACGAGACAGAGCCCTGGGCCCTGGGTAAAGACGAAACGAAGCAAGGACGGCTGGCAACAGTTTTGTACAACCTTTGTGAAGTTTTGCGTTTTGCAGCTGTTTTGTGCGGACCCTTTATGCCTGCTTTGCCAGCTAAAATGATGGAGCAACTAGGCCTCGGGGACAAGCCGGAGATAGCGACCTGGGATAGCTTAAAAAGTTGGGGGGGCGTCCCGTATGGATGCCACATCAGTCGCGGCAAGGGAGTTTTTCCACGCCTCGATCTGAAAGCAGAGTTGGAGTTTTTCGCTCCTGACGATTGTGAGGATAAGGCCCAGACAGAAGCTGTCGCGGTTAGCGATGAAATCGATATCGATACCTTTCGGCAGGTAAAATTAAAAGTGGGCAAGGTAATCTCCTGCGAACCGGTCAAAAAAAGTGATAAATTGCTTTTATTTAAGCTTGACTGTCAGGACGAGACACGGCAGATCGTATCGGGCATTGCCCAATGGTACAAACCAGAGGAATTGATTGGAAAGAACGTTGTCTACGTCGCCAACTTGAAACCTGTCAAGCTGCGCGGGGAAATGTCCTGCGGGATGATTTTGTCAGCGGAAGACGATGCCGGCAATCTGTGCGTTTTAACGACAGAAAAGGCGATTGCTCCAGGCAGCGGCGTCAGCTGATGGAACGGTTGTCGGCTGAGGCAGTTGTTGAGCTTCTCCAGCTGGAACCTTTGCCGGCAGAGGGTGGCTTTTTTCGCCGCACCTGGCAAAGCGCCTACCGGCAGCAGATGGATCTAGCTGGTCCGTACCGAGGGGCAACCCGCAGTTTTGGCACTGCAATTTATTACTTGATTACCCAGCGTGATTTTTCGGCGATGCATCAAGTCAGCTCTGACGAGTTATGGCATTTTTACGCCGGGGATCCCTTGGAGCAATTGTTGCTCTTTGACGATGGAAAAGGTGAAATTGTTAAGCTGGGTAACCAGTTGGAGCAAGGTTATGTGCCGCAGAGAGTGGTGCCAGCCGGCGTCTGGCAAGGGACTGCGCTTGCGCCTAGTGGTGAATGGGCCTTGGTTGGCTGCACAGTTTGTCCGGGATTTGAGTATGCGGATTACACCCATGGCAATGAAGATAGTTTAGTGCAGGCTTATCCTCGATATGCTAAGATGATAACGAGGCTATGCCGCTAAGATAGTGCTGGATGCGTCCTGATTTCAATCAAACCAACTTGGTATTTACGACATAGATGGATGACTAGGTAAATCGTAAAATCGGGGAGGTTTCTGTGGTGATGGAGGATTTTTCCCAGGAGATTATCGCTGCGGCGCAGGACATGATTTATGTCAAAGACGAGCAGTTTCGCTATCTGTATCTGAATCAAAGGGCCTTGGAGATTTTCGGGGTGGGTGAGGACGAAATCATCGGCAAAACCTCGGATGAAATCTTTCCGCACACCGATTGTGTCTCCATCCGCCGCGATGAGAAGAAAGTTCTTGCGGGAAAGACGGTCTCGGCGCAAATAGAGATAGTTCATTGCGAAAAATCAATTTATCTTGACGTTATCAAGTATCCCCTAAATCGCGATGGGGTAACTTTAATTTGTGCCATTGCCAGGGATATTACCCGGCGGCGCTGGGAAGAGTATGAACTTAAAGTCACGCAAAAGCGCTGGGAATTTGCCCTTGAAGGCAGTGGTGATGGCGTCTGGGATTGGAATGCCAAGACAGACGAAACAAACTTTTCACCCCGGATTCTTGAAATGTTGGGTTTCTCCAAAGGTGAATGGGTGTCAGACTTAATGGAGTGGGAGCGCCTTTTGCATCCGGATGACCGCGATTGGGTCTTGCGGCAGGATGCCCTACAGCGCGAGGGTTTGATGACCAGTTTTTCCGACGAATACCGGATGCAGTCCAAAAATGGCGGTTATAAGTGGATCCTGGATCGGGGCAAAGTCATTGAATGGGATTACGATGGTAAGCCTTTGCGGATCATTGGAACCCATACCGATATTACGCATCGGAAAGAACTCGAGGAAGAGCTGCGTCTCAATGAAGAGCGTTTTCGGGAGTTTGTCGAGAGTAATCGCGATATTTTCTGGGAGGCTGACGCTTCGTTTCACTTCACCTATATCAGTCCACAGATTGAGAAAGTATTACAGTTTTCTCCGGAAGATTTTTTAAATAAGACACCGGGGGACATGTTGCCACGGCAAGACGATGCGGACAAGTTTTTTGCCGCGATGCAGCAGGGGGAATTTAGTCCTGACGTCGTTCGAGCGCGTCGATGGATGATGCGGCGCAAGGATGGCAGCGATGTTTTTATCGAGGTTGACGGCGAAGCTACCTTCGATGCGACGGGAAAGATAACTGGTTTTCGTGGCATTGCCCGAGATATCACCGAGCAGCTTCGGGCGGAAGAAGCCTTGCGGTTTATGGCTTATCACGATCCGCTGACTGGCCTGCCCAACCGCAAGCTTTTCATGGAAATGACGGATCGGGAGAAAAAACGCTCGGAACGTCATAAGCAAGGGTTCGCTATTTTATTTTGTGACATTGATAATTTTAAGGCGATTAACGATACCCATGGACACGACAAGGGGGATATCGCACTATGTGAATTCGCTCGTCGGGCCACTGAGGTCCTGCGGGGCAGCGATGTTATTTCGCGGCTGGGTGGCGATGAATTTACCGTTTTGTTGACGGAAATAGATTCCTACAAGGCAGCCGAAAAAGCGGCGGATAAATTAATTGACGCGATAAGTGAGGCTAGCCTTGGCGGCGGCGAGAGCAATCCTCTGACAATCAGTTACGGCATTGCGCTCTATCCAAAGGACGGCCATGATTTCCCATCGCTGTTGCGGGTGGCGGATGATCGGATGTTTTCTCATAAAAAAAGAAAACGCAGCTCACTTCGTAAAGGACGGGTTGTGGCCGTGCTTGTCGTAACAATCGCGATGGGCCTCTTTTTGCTAGGTTGCCTGGGTGAGTCAACGGAAGCAAGCCAGCTTGTTGAAAGCTTGCGCCAAGCCGAGAGGCCCCTGCCAGAGCAGGAGATTTTGAATTTTTTGGCGACCTATTCTGCGGACGCTGGAGGTTGTCTCGTATCCGAGGTAGTCCTGCC
>CAZWXO010000034.1:17260-19961 GCA_964637885.1 uncultured bacterium | reverse complement strand
TTATGGCCGATCCTTACGATACGACAGATCAATGGGAAGATGGCTACTATGTTGTTCCTTTGGAGCGGTTCTTTTATATGTGGCGTGAAGGTTTTGAGCCCTACCAGCCACAAGTATACTTGATTGTCGAGCCTGTATAATTTTCAGCCCAATATTGTTCACTGTTAATTTTTCATTGTTAATCATGAATTTTCGATGGTGTCCAAGGATATCTGGTGTGAAACTGACAATGTTCGGAGGGTTAATGCGTGGCAGAGCAATATGGCAGGGTAGTGGTCGTCAAAGAGCAAACCGTGGATGTCCAGGTCTTGCAGGCTGAGGCTTGCGCCCACTGCCAACTGTGCAATACAGGCAAGACAAGGCTGCATGTTCTTGAAATACTTAATACGGCAGACGCCGAGGTAGGAGATATCGTCTTGCTGGAATCTCCGGCTCGAGAGTTGATGCTGGCTTCTTTTGTCGCCTGGCTCTTGCCGCTTTTTGCCATTCTGGCGGGGATTGCCGCCGGTTACTTTGTCGGCGACATTCTCTGGCCGGCCAATCGGGATTTGATCGCGGCGATTGCCGGTTTGGCAATGCTACCCTTGGGCTTTGCGATGGTCAAGCGGGCAGGGAAATTGTTTGGAACCGGAAAAATGCTTTCCCCCACAATGGTTCGAGTTGTCGGATTGGACGAGCCGGGCATCCAGGCTTTGGAAAAATGTAACCGTGCCCCTCAGGAAGGCGATCACTAAAAATCTTACGCCAACTTGTAAACAACTAACAGTAGTGGCTAACAAAAAGTCCCCGTAGAGATTATTCTTTCTACGGGGACTTTTTTATTTTACAACAAAATCTATTGCTTAGGGGTTTTGCAGGCAGCATTTCGCTTTGGCCAGCTGGGCAGCCACATTCTCCGGGGCGGTGCCCATGGGAGCCTTGCGAGTCCCAATGACATTTTCCGGAAGGACCATCGTCTTAATTTCCGCCGTAAACAGGGGCGAATAGGATTGCCACTCCTCGACTGACAGATCGCCGAGCAACCGCCCTTGCGCGATAGCGTCCCGGACGATTTTACCTGTAATCCCATGAGCTTCCCGAAAGGGGACCCCGTTTTTTGCTAAGAAATCCGCCACGTCTGTAGCCCCGGCAAAGTCGTTGGTGGCGGCCGTCTCCATAGCCTGGCGGTTGGGTGTCATGGTCCGGTACATTCCGGCAAAGAGGTTGAGACTGCCGAGGACAGTGTCGATGGAGTCAAAGAGAGGCTCTTTGTCCTCTTGCATATCCTTGTTATACGCCAAGGGCAGGCCTTTGATGACGGTCAGCAAGGCCACGAGGTTGCCGATAGCGCGGCCACTTTTGCCTCGGACCAGCTCCGCGGCGTCTGGATTTTTCTTTTGGGGCATGATGCTGCTGCCAGTACTGAAGGAATCGTCCAGGTCGATAAAGTTGAACTCCGTGGAATTCCACAAAATAATTTCTTCGCCCATCCGGGAAAGGTGCACCATCAGCAGCGCGGCGGCAAACATATACTCAAGCATGTAATCCCGATCGGACACGGCATCCATGCTGTTATCGTAGATGCTGCTAAAGCCAAGATCAGCGGCCACTTTAGCCGGCGCGATAGGAAAGGAGGTCCCGGCCAAAGCGCCTGCTCCAAGGGGTGAGCAATCAGCTGACTTGCGGCACAGACAAAAGCGCTGGGCATCTCTTTCCAGGGCCCAGAAATGCGCTAACAGATGATGGGCGAAAAGAACCGGTTGCGCTCTTTGTAGATGCGTATAACCAGGCATAAAAATTTGTTGGTGTTGCTCTGCCAGCTCGAGCAGGGCAGCTTGCAGCTTTCTGACGGCGGCGACGGTTTCTTGACAAGCGTCCAGCATAAAGAGATGGCAATCAAGGGCGACCTGGTCGTTGCGGCTCCGTGCCGTATGCAGTTTTTTGCCCTCCTGGCCAATATAATCGGTTAAAGCACTTTCCACATTCATATGAATATCTTCAAGCTCGGTTTTGAAGACAAAATCACCAGCCTCGATTTGGCCCCGGACATAATTAAGTCCGTCGATGATTTTATCTGCTTCGGCCTCCGATATAGCGCCAACCATGCTCAACATGCGAGAATGAGCAATGCTCCCGCGGATATCCCATTTGGCCAGGCGCTGATCAAATCCAATCGAGGCGCCAAATTCCTCCAGGGTCGCATCTGTTGCCTTGCTGAATCTGCCTCCCCAAAGTTTTTCCGTCATCTTTACATCTCCCCTGCTAACTGTCTAAGTTTAAAAAAAGTTATTCCGGTGCCCCATTGACCTGGGCATTGATGCGTAGCGGCAGTCCCCACAAACTGATAAAACCGGCAGCTGCCGAGTGGTCAAAAAGATCACCTTTGTCATAGGTGGACATCCCTTCGTCGTACAACGACAAGGGGGATTTACGGCCAACCGGCATGTAGTTGCCCTTGTGCAATTTAACGCGAACAGTGCCGGTAACGGTAGTCTGGGTCGATTTAACAAAACTGTCCAGTGCCACACGCAAAGGAGAAAACCACAACCCATTGTAGACCAGCTTAGCGTATTCACCTTCGACAAGGCGTTTAAAATCCAGGGTATCCCGGGTCAAAACCAACTGCTCCAAATCCCGGTGGGCAGCAGTCAGTACCAGCGCTGCAGGAGCCTCGTAAATTTCCCGCGACTTAATCCCGACCAAGCGGCTTTCTAAATGATCG
>CAZWXO010000034.1:10051-17250 GCA_964637885.1 uncultured bacterium | reverse complement strand
GCGTGTCCTTCCATCTTAGCGATATGATTTATTTTGATTTGCATATCCTTATTATACCCTATTTATTCTATAGCGCACATCTGTTTTATGGCCGATAAGTCTTCTTCCGATAATTTAGGATTCTCCATATCTTGTTCACCCATAAGATAATACATCAGAGACTTGGGGTTTTCCAAATGATCGATTCGGCCGACGCCGTTTTTGCCAGCAATTTGATTTAAGGAGTGAACAAGCTCGACTCCGGACATTTTTTTGCCGTCTATACTGATTGGCAGGCCTTTTTCAAACCCGATTTCGAGATAGGTGGGGTCATTAGGAGCGTCGCTGACGGAGCAGGTTAACTCGAAGGCTTCTTCAGGAGCTTCCGCCCAAGGATCTTCTAAGATTCCGCACTCGATGGATCTTCCCCAGAGGTTTTGGTCAATGCTGAACGGATTGCCGGATTTGACAGGCACTGGAATGTCATTGGCGGCAGCATAGGCAATCTCGTCTTCCCTGGACATCGGCCAATCCCGCACCGGGGCGATGACTTTTAGCTCAGGGGCAAGGGCGGTGGTGGAAACGTCAAAGCGCACCTGGTCGTTGCCTTTGCCGGTGCAACCGTGGGCGATGGCTTCGGCTCCCTCTTTTTTGGCAATCTCTACAAGCATCTTGGCAATCAAGGGGCGCGCCAGAGCTGTAGCCAGAGGATACTTGCCTTCGTACATTAAATTAGTCTGAAGGGCCGGGAAGACATAGTTGTTGACAAAGTCCGCCTGAGCGTCGATGACATGACACTTGGTGACACCAATTTTTAAAGCCTTTTCCTTAATAAAATCAAGGTCCTTGCCTTCCCCTAAATCGGCGGTGACGGCAATGACCTCGGCGTCGTATTTGTCCATAAGCCATTTAATAATGACGGAAGTGTCGAGTCCACCAGAATAAGCCAAAACGATTTTCATTTGCTACCTCCTGCATAAATATAAATTTTATCACATAATTATACAATAAACCGTGTCTAAAAGCAAGCGCGATAGCGGCGAATCTATCAGCATTTGCTTCTATTTTTAACCGGCTCATATATGATAGAATGAATGGGCAGATATGTCTATATGGGCGCAGAAAAAAACGGAGGTGGGAGTAAGATGATCGGTTCAATTGCCGGGGACGTAATTGGTTCCGTTTATGAGGGTGGCAACTCGATGAATTCGAGTTTTGTCTTGTTTGATGATGATTGCCGATTTACTGACGACACGGTGCTTAGCGTTGCTGTCGCAGATTGGATTATGCATGGAGGTAGCTTGGCTGCCAAATTTCATGATTTTTATCATCGCTATCCCCACGCTGGCTACGGTGGACGCTTCATCCATTGGGCTTTTCATCGCCATGTTACCCCGTACAACAGTTTGGGCAACGGCTCAGCGATGCGGGTCGGCCCGGTGGGTTTTGCTTTTGATTCCCTTAAGGAGACGCTGAAAAAAGCGGAGGAAACGGCCATCGTAACGCATAATCATCCTGAGGGCATTCATGGCGCCAAGGCGGTGGCAGCGGCTATATTTTTGGCTCGTACAGGGAAAACTAAAGAAGATATCCGCGAATATTTGACCGAAAGTTTTGGTTATAAATTGACGGACAGCTACGAAGATTTACATCGCAAAGCAGATTTTTCGGTGACTTGTGAGGCAACCGTCCCTCGAGCATTGATAGCGTTTTTAGCTGCCGATAATTTTGAAGGGGCAGTTCGAAATGCGGTTTCTCTGGGCGGCGATACCGACACAGTCGCTTGCATGGCTGGCGGTATCGCCGAAGCTTATTATAAAAATATCCCTGAGGAGATTACCGATGCAGTCATCGATGTCCTCGACGATTTTCTCATGGAGACGGTTATCGAGTTCTACGAGAGGTTTATGGAAGTTCCCTTGATCATCAAGGGAATCTAGCCCTGACTAAATCAGGCAGATGGTTCCTCCGATATAGGTATTAGAGAAAGCTCCAAAGCCGCTGAGAAAGTCACCGAGTTACAATTAACATTTAATTGAAAGATCACATCAGGCTTTTTCAGAGTTCGCGGATTCACGATATGGCATAAAAGGTGGTGTCTTGTTTGACTCTCTCGTCGATGATTGAGAAATTGAGAAATGAATATATCATCGACGCTGCTTCTCTGGCCGGGATGCGGCAGGCTGCTTTGCGGCTGTGGCCGGAGGACGCCGAAGCACGGGCAAACTACATGGCCAAATCTTTGGAGCGGATAACGCGGAAAAAACTACTGGGGTTTGAGCCTGAGGCCATCAATCAGATGGTCAAAGCAGTCATCCAGATGATGAACGACGAGGCATTGGATGTGCTGAGCATGTTCGATGTTTTGCGGTGTGCCGGAGTCCTCGGATATAGTAGTGATCGATTGGCGCGCAGCCTATCCCGTTGGCTGGAGAAATCAGCCGGTATCAACGGTGGCTACGCTCTAGCCGAAGCCCTTGCCGGGATCTTGCCGCATTTTAACGGCCGCGGGGAAGACCCAGCCTCGCGCAAAGATAAAAACTTGCTGCGCCCGGCTAAGTCGAAGCGCCACTACACCTTGTCCGAGGAGTCGTCCTTGCTTTACCCATCCACTCACCATGGAGTCGATTTGACGAGTGCCGAAGAGGGGGCATTGCCGACATTTTCCATAGATTCGATAGTAGATGAGTTTTTTCAGCGTGAATCAGATAAAATACGCGAGGTAATCGGCTTTGATATTCATGCTGAGTTACCCGTTGACACGGCTGCAGCTGAGCTAACCGATTCCTGGGCCGATGAGCCATTATTTGAGGAAAATGAATTTTTAAAATTCTATGGAGACGACGGTGTTCCCGTCAGCTATCCGGAAGAGCTGGCTTTTGCTGATGAGGAGTTTCTTCCGCTGGTCAGTCGCATGCGTCGTAAAGTCAAAGAAGCCCTTCCTCCAAGGATTTTAAATATTTTGCAAAGGAAGCAGGGCTTCACCGCCGCCGAATCGGCTTTGCTGGAGCTCGCTGCCGAGGACGCCAAAGAAACGCCTGTCTCAAAGGCGCATCCATTGGAAACAGCCGTGGAGGAAGCGGGACAGGCCGAGGGAAGCATTGAGCTTGCCCCGCTGCCGCAGCCCCGGAGTTATCCACTGATTGAAGATGCGCCTGAGCCTGGCGCAGTTTCTCTGCCGGCCATGCCACCTCCGACTCCGGGCCCATGGGGGGAAGCATCAGCCGTCAACAAGAATTGGTATGAGCCGGAACATCGTCGCAAATGGCGCTGGCCGGTGCATCTAACATATAAAACTGCTGCAATTGCGGCGATTGCTGGTTTGTTTGCCTTATCGGCCCTTTTGGCGCCGACCTTTATCAATGTTAACGCCGGCTCCATCGGGCAATGGGGAATCTTTAGCGATTCGAAGGAGCAGGCGGATGAGCCGGAAAAAGAAAAGGATGTTTCTGGCCTCGCCACGCCAGGGATTCCGATTTTGCTCTATCATCATCTGCGTCAAGAAATGCACGAGGATGAGAGTTTAGCAGGGGTGATTATCAGCGTCGACAATTTTACCCGGCAAATGGATTACCTTAAAGACAACGGCTACACAACAATAACTTTGTTGGACCTGTACAATTATGTCAGCAAAGGTAGTGAATTGCCGGATCAGGCGGTCCTAATCACCTTTGATGACGGCTATAAAGACAATTTTTACTATGCCTATCCTATTCTCAAAGAGCGGGGCTTTAATGCGGCAATTTTTACGATCACTGATCGGACAACGGTGGAGCCGGTTCCTTTAAATCTTGAAACAGATTTTGTCCAGAAAATGAGCATGGAAGAAATGCGTTTGTCTGCGGATGTTTTTGAGTTTGGCAGCCACACCCACAACATGCACCGCCTCGGTGAGGACAACCGCTCGACCTTGGTGACGGCGAGCCGGGAAGAGGTTCTCAAGGATATGATGGTCAGCAAGAAAATCCTCGACACCGACTATTTCGCTTATCCCTATGGGCAATACACCGCAGAGACGATTCGCAATTTGCAGGAGACGGGTTACATCATGGCCTTTATCAATCAGCCGGGCTATGTCAATACCGGCGACGATGTCTACACTCTGCCGCGCATCGAAATCCGAGGGGACATCGATATCCAGAGGTTTGCTGAGATCCTCGAGGGTTCGTATTGATAAGGCATAGCCAGATGAGTTGATTCATTTTAGAAATGTGCCTGGGTGGGACGAATGAAGGGAAACCTTCATTTTTTTTGTGAAATCGTGAACCTTTTTTGCCCAGTCTGCGTCCAAAGGGAACGGGAAAATATGTTATAATGTTGGCTTGAAACGGTAACAAGCATAGATGAACCATAGATGTATGAAAGGTGATGTTAATTTTGAGTTTGTTGAAGAAAATTTTGGGTGACGATAACGCCCGGGAGATAAAGCGCTGCCAGTCGATAGTCCATCAGGTTAACGCGATGGAACCGGAAATGGAAGAATTATCTCAAGAGGACCTCGCTCATAAAACCGTTGATTTCAAACAACGGATCGATAACGGGGAGACCTTGCAGGAACTGCTGCCCGAAGCTTTTGCCGCCGTTCGTGAGATGTCGCGCCGGGTGCTGGGGATGCGTCACTTTGATGTCCAGATTGTCGGTGGTACGATTTTACATAACGGTCGCATCGCAGAAATGAAAACCGGCGAAGGAAAAACATTGGTGGCCACTTTGCCCGCTTACCTCAATGCTTTGAATGGGGAAGGGGTTCATGTCGTTACCGTCAATGATTACCTGGCCAAACGTGATAGTGAGTGGATGGGTCAGATCTATCAGGCGATGGGCCTGAGCGTCGGTCTGATTGTCCATGACAAAGAAGCGCGCGAGCGGCAAAAAGCCTACGCTGCCGACATCACATACGGGACAAACAACGAATATGGCTTCGATTATTTACGCGACAATATGGCGATATATCAAGAACAGCTTGTCCAGCGCCCGCTCGCTTTTGCTATCGTCGATGAAGTTGACAGTATCCTCATCGACGAAGCCAGGACCCCTCTGATTATTTCCGGGATGGCGGAAAAAGGCTCAGAGAAATATTCTCGCTTTGCCCGAATAGCCAAGCGCATGACCATCGATGAGGATTACACCCTGGACGAAAAGGCCAAGAACGTTGTCATGACTGAAGACGGGCAGAAAAAGGTCGAGCGGGAGTTGGGGGTCAGCAGTCTGTATGACAGCGAGGATGACGCGGCCCATCACATGATCAATGCCTTAAAGGCGAAGGCCTTAATGAAGCTGGACCGGGATTACGTCATCAAGGACGGTGAAATTGTTATCGTTGCCGAGTTCACCGGTCGCTTGATGTTTGGTCGTCGCTATAGCGATGGGCTCCATCAGGCCATTGAGGCCAAAGAGGGAGTCAAGGTCGAAAACGAAAGCCAGACCCTGGCCTCGATCACTTTCCAGAATTACTTTCGCATGTACAAAAAACTGGCCGGCATGACTGGTACGGCGGTCACTGAAGAAAATGAATTTCGCAAGATCTATGGCCTGGATGTTATCGTCATTCCAGCGAATATGCCGATGGTGCGTCAGGATATGGCAGATGTCGTTTACAGGACGGAAAATGGCAAGTTTCAAGCTGTTATCGAGGAAGTTGCCCAGCGGCATACGACGGGGCAGCCTGTTTTGGTGGGCACGATTTCAATCGAGAAATCGGAGCGCCTCTCAGACATGCTGAAACGCCGGGGCATTGGCCATGTTGTCTTGAATGCTAAATTTCACGAAAAAGAGGCCGAGATCGTCGCCCAGGCCGGTGGCAAAGGGGCAGTGACGATTGCGACGAATATGGCTGGCCGTGGTACGGATATTGTCCTCGGTGAAGGAATACCGGATATCGGTGGCCTGCACATCATCGGCACCGAGCGCCACGAGAGTCGCCGCATCGACAATCAGTTGCGCGGACGCGCCGGACGCCAAGGCGACCCGGGCTCGACACAGTTTTATCTTTCTCTGGAGGACGATCTGATGCGTTTGTTTGGGGCTGACAATATCGCCCCGATGATGGACAAACTGGGGATGGATGACAACGAGCCCATCGAAAACAGGCTCATCAGCAAAGCTATCGAAGGGGCTCAGAAGAAAGTGGAAAACCTGAACTTCGACCGGCGAAAAACGGTCCTCGAGTACGACGATGTCCTCAATCAGCAACGTGAAGTCATCTATGCTCAACGTCGGCAGGTGTTGATGAACGAAGAGCTCCGGGCGGAAATCATGGAAATGATGCGCCTGGCAATCGAGGACATGGTCGGGTTGTACGCCTCCAAGGATGTTCATCCGGAGGAATGGGATATGAAATCCCTGTCGACCGCCGTTCACGACTTGCTGGCCTTCAAGGATTTCCACGTCGACCCGCTGGCGATTGGCAAACCGGAGGATTTAGTCGAAGTGATCTGGAAAATGGCGCTCAAAGCCTATGAGGAAAAAGAGACTCAGATCGGCCCGGAACAGATGCGGGAATTAGAGCGGGTTGTTGTCCTGCGGATTGTCGACGCCAAGTGGATGAATCACCTGGACACGATGGATGATTTGCGCCAGGGCATTGGGCTGCGGGCCTATGGTCAAAAGGATCCTTTAATCGAATATAAATACGAGGGCTTTGAAATCTTTGAAAACATGGTTAATTCTTTGCGGGAAGATGTCATTCGCTATATCTTCCGTGTTCAGGTCATCGAGCGCCATGCAGCCGTGAAGGGTAAAGAGGTGACTGGCGGCGATAGTCCCAGCGCCGCACCAGCTGGCAAGACTACTACCGTGCGCAAGGACGGCCCCAAAGTCGGCCGCAACGACCCTTGTCCCTGCGGGAGTGGGAAAAAATATAAAAAATGCTGCGGGACTGAATAAAGCACCAGCAGTTTAATGTTGAGGGGTGAAGCCATGCTGATTGAAGATTTGAATCAGTTGCTGGGGGAAACAAGGGAGAAATTTCAGGGATTGAGGGATTCACTTTGACTATCCTGGCTTGAGTCAGAAAATGCAGGAAATCGAGAGCAAAATGAGTTTGCCTGGCTTTTGGGATAATCAGCAGGAGGCCAACCGGTTGGCCAGGGAAATGAGTATTGTCAAGGGCACGATCACTTTGCTGGACGACATCGAGGCAAAGATGGGCGATTGCGTTGCTGCCGCCTCGATGGCTGGTGAGGATGCCGATTTTCTCACCGATGCCGAGGGCATCTTAC
>CAZWXO010000034.1:7355-10025 GCA_964637885.1 uncultured bacterium | reverse complement strand
AATAACGCTATTATTTCCTTGCATCCTGGGGCTGGGGGGCTTGAGTCCCAGGATTGGGCGCAGATGCTGATGCGGATGTACACCCGATGGGCGGACGCCCGCGGCTACAAGGTGGAGGTCGTCGACCTGCAGTCTTGCGATGAGGGCGGGATTAAAAGTGCGACGCTGATTATCTCCGGGCCATGGGCCTATGGTTTTTTAAGAGCGGAGAAGGGAGTGCACCGGCTGGTGCGCATCTCGCCCTTTGATGCCTCTGGGCGCCGTCATACGTCCTTTGCCTCGATGGATGTCACGCCGGAAATAACCGACGATGCCATTGATGTGGAGATTCGTCCAGATGATTTGCAGGTCGACACCTTTCGCGCCAGCGGCGCCGGAGGGCAGCACGTCAATAAGACTGATTCGGCAGTGCGGATGACCCATCTTCCGACGGGGATTGTGGTTGCCTGCCAGAATCAACGCTCGCAGATTGCTAACCGCGACACGGCGATGCGGATCTTAAAGGCCAAGCTTTACGAGGTGGAGCTGCGAAAAAGAGAAGAAAAAATGGCGGAGCACAAGGATGAGAACAAAGAAATCGGCTGGGGAAGCCAGATTCGTTCCTATGTCTTTCATCCTTACAGCATGGCAAAAGACCATCGGACCAGCTATGAAGTTGGCAATGTTTATGCCGTCATGGACGGAGATATCGATGGCTTTATCTTCGCCTGGTTGGCATCGAGAATAAAGCGCTAAAAATTTTAGGAGGTGCGCCAATGAGTGATCACCGACAATGGTTGCATGACAAACGAGGTAAGGCCGTGGTGAAGGTCCTGCGCGACAAAGGTTTTGAAGCAGATTACGTCGTCAGCAAGGAAGAGGCGCTGCTTTGGCTACTGAGTCACATCGGGCAAAGCGATGTCGTCAGTTGGGGCGGCTCAGTAACCTTAGCGCAGATTGGCATTTTTGCAGCGCTGCGCGGGCGTAACCAGGCAACTCTCCCTCCAACACCTGAGGGACTGGATATGAACGACAGCAAAGCCGTCCGTCTGGCGCGGCGAAAAACTCTGGATGCCGATGTTTTTTTGACAGGGGTCAACGCAATCACATTGGACGGCAACCTGATCAACATCGATGGCACCGGCAATCGCGTCGCTGCCACCCTTTTTGGCCCGGAGACAGTTATTTTTGTCGCCGGGGTCAATAAAATAGCCGCCAACGACGCAGCTGGGATCAGCCGCGTCAAGAATGAGGCGACTCCGATGAACGGCATCCGCTTAGGGCGCAAGACTCCTTGTGCCGCGACGGGATTTTGCTCGGACTGTAGCTCGCCGGATCGGATGTGTCGCGGGGTCGTTATCCACGAGCGCCCCATGGCCATGACCCGAATGCTGGTCCTTTTGGTTGGCGAGGAATTAGGCTTTTAAACAGCATTCCGGCTAGAACATGCCTTTTTTCAACAAGATCCAAACCCCGGCAATCATTGAGATAATAGTGCCTAGAGTGATCACTATAAATGCAAAGCTCACGTGCATCAGGGGCAGGTTGACATTCATCCCATAAAAACTGAAGATCACTGTGGGAATAGCTAAGATAATCGTCACAGAGGTCAAAAACCGCATGACGATATTCAGGTTATTGGAGATAATTGAAGAAAAAGTTTCCCTCATGCCACGCAAGATGCGATTGTAAATATCGCACATCTCGATCGCCTGGCGGTTTTCCGTTATGACATCCTCTAGCCTTTCCTCGTCTTCGTCATTCATTGCCAGAATATACATGATGATGTTGGCTTCTTCTTCGTCTCCCTTGCGGTTATAGATCCGCAACAGCTTTTCCAGGACTGTCTCGTTGGTACGTAGTGAAATTGTAAAGTAAACGAGGCTTTTTTCGAGATTCATCAGACGGACAATCTTCTCGTTGCGCAGGGAGTGATGCATCTCCGATTCGATATCGTTGATCAGTCGGTCGATCATCTTGAGGTAGTGCAGGTAGTATGAGGAAACGGCGTACAGCAGATCGAGGACAAAACGGGCCCAAGGGCGTCCAAGGTTACCGCGCCTGGACTTGATGACGTGCTCAAGGACCTCCGTCGGGCGCAAAGAGACAGTAACTACCGCATCACCCGTGACAAAGATGCCCATCGGAACCGTGTGGTAGATAACCGGCGCTGCACTGCCCATGGAATACGGGACATCGACGACGATGGCTATCTGGTCATCGTCGTAGTCGATAAAGGAGCGTTCCTCTTCGTCAAGGGCCGCCATGATAAAGTCCTGGTCAATTCCCGTCCGCTGGATAACCTGCTGGATTTCTTTCTCAGTAGGATTGATCAGATTAAGCCAGATATTTTTTTCTTCAAGGCTCTCCCTTTCCAGGAGCTGCAGATGGCCATTGACGGTGGTAAAAGCAGTCAGCATTTTTTTCACTTCCTCCCGCAATCGGTGACAAATATATTTTTTTTGTTTAACTCCCTCTCGTCTTCGGGTAAACTATAGCATAGTACAATGCGCGTGATATACTATTTAATCCACGTTATATTATAGCCATAACCGGCAGTAATAACACTAGTAAATTTATGGAGGTGAGGCTCGATGATTGGATATAGTGTTTTAGGTGAATTTTACGTTAGTCAGATCTTGGGCCGGCCTATATACGATGTTTTAGGTGCCCGGGTGGGTCGGGTAGCTG
>CAZWXO010000034.1:0-7345 GCA_964637885.1 uncultured bacterium | reverse complement strand
TTGGCCATCAGTTGGGATGCCATCCCTCCCCGGGTCACCGCGATTAAATTTGAGCGTGGCCTACAGGATCACATCGATGTCAACCAGGTGGCTGACTGGAATCCCCGGGGTCTGCGCCTGCGAGGAGTCTTGGACAAGTGGGCGACTAGACATCTGCAAAAAGAAGAAATCTATGTTGATAAATGGCTTCTGCGCCGCAGACTCATCGATTTACAAGGCTATAAACTGGTGCGTCTCAATGATATTCGCTTGTCCTGGGTTACACGGGGCACCACCACCGAGGTGGTTTTAATGGCGGCCGATATCGGCGCCAAAGGTGCTTTGCGTCGATATCATTTGGACAAACTGGCTTTTTGGCTGCAAAATGAGCAACTGGGCTGGCAATACATTGAGCCGCTGGAGCACTTAGGAGACAATCTCCACGTCCGGACCGACACCAAAATCAGTAGCATGCACCCGGCCGACATCGCCGATATTATCGAGGACCTGGATCGACACGAACGCAGTTGTTTTTTGGCAAATTTAGATTTGCACACGATTGCCGAAGCGCTTTCCGAGGCCAACCTAAACGTTCAGGTCGATGTCATCCGCAATCTCGACAAAGAGAAGGCCTCCGATGTCCTCGAGGAGATGCCGCCAGATGAAGCGGCGGATATCTTGGGCAAGCTCTCCGAAAAAGACTCGGACGCCCTCCTTGAATTAATGGAAAAAGAGGACGCCGAAGATGTCCGGGGATTGATGCAATATCCGGAGACAACGGCTGGGGCTCTGATGACAACTGAATTTATCGCCTTTGTCGAGAATCAGACGGCGGGTGAAATAATCGGGCTACTCCGCGAGCTGGCACCCGAGGCTGAAACTATCTATTACTTGTACGTCAATGATCTGGAGGGCAGACTGGCCGGAGTGCTTTCTTTACGGGACTTAATCATCGCTCCTGAAGAAAAAGTTTTGACGGAGATAATGCGCCATCGGATCGTATATGTCAATCATCAGGACGATATCGGGCTAGCTTGCGATGCTGTCCGCAAGTACTTTTTGTTAGCCGTTCCGGTTGTGGACGACGATCACCGCCTGGTGGGAATAATTACGATGGACGATGTCATCGAGAGGATTGTTCCCGAGCGAAGCGGGATCGATCTGTTGGCAATGAAACGTCCGCATTCGATGCGGAATCCGGAGGGTAACCAGTGAATACTCGGGAAGGTGAGAAGATGTCGGGAAATGATGCTAATCCAGGTTTTGTCCATCTACATGTTCATACAGAATATAGCCTTCTCGACGGGGCCTGCCGGGTTGAAGAGCTGATCAAGCGGACTGCTGAATACGGGATGCCCTCAGTTGCAATCACCGACCATGGCACAATGTTTGGTGTCCCGGTTTTCTTTAATGCCGCTAGGAAGAATAAAATCAATCCGGTTATTGGCGTCGAGGCCTATGTTGCCCCGAGGACGATACACGACAAGGAAGCTCGGATCGACGACAACAATTTCCATTTGATTCTTTTGGCCGAAACTACTGAAGGCTACCACAATTTGATCAAGCTGGTTTCCGTGGCAGCTCTGGAGGGCTTTTATTACAAACCCCGGGTCGATAAAGCTTTGCTCCGGCAATATGCTAAGGGCCTTATCGGCCTTTCAGCCTGCATCGCCGGAGAGATTCCCCGGGCGCTGGAGGCGGAGGATTACCAGCGGGCGCAGCAATTGGCCCTTGAATATCGAGATATTTTTGGTGCGGGCAATTTCTTTCTGGAGATACAGCGCCAGGGGATTCCCGAGGAAGAAAAAGTTAATCCTGGCCTCGTTCGCCTCGCAGCCGAGACAGGCATTCCCCTTGTGGCCACTAGCGACGTTCATTATCTGGACCGAGCCGACGCCGAAGCTCATGACGTCCTCTTGTGCGTGCAGACTGGTCGAATTGTCAGCGATACCAACCGGATGCGTTTTCCGGGGGATGGCTTTTATCTGCGTTCGCCGGCAGAAATGGCCGAACTTTTCGCCGACCTTCCTGAGGCTGTCGGCATCAGTGGCCAGATAGCAGCCCGCTGCGCCGTCGAGATCTGCGATGGCGAGGAAAACTTGCCGTTTTACGAAGTTCCCGAGGGAATGACGACGGCCTCGTACCTGAAGAAACTTTGCTATGACGCCCTTGCAGGGCGCTATCCCGAGGTGGATGCCACCATTACGGAGCGCTTGGATTTTGAATTATCCGTCATTAATAAAATGGGCTATGAGGCTTATTTTTTAATCGTTTGGGATTTTATCCGCTACGCCCGTGAGAACGATATCCCGGTAGGGCCGGGGCGGGGAAGCGCCGCTGGCAGTATCGTCGCTTATTTGCTGCGCATCACCAATGTCGAGCCCCTGCGCTTTAATCTGCTTTTCGAGCGGTTTCTCAATCCGGACCGCATCTCCATGCCCGATATCGACATCGATTTTTGTGAAAAAAGACGCGGCGAGGTCATCGATTATGTGGTTCGGCGTTACGGCGCCGACCACGTCAGTCAGATCGCCACCTTTGGGACAATGAAGGCTCGGGCAGCGATCAAGGATGTAGGGCGGGCGATGAACGTGCCCTACGCCGAGGCCGATCAATTAGCCAAACTGATTCCCGAAGAGCTGAATATCAATCTGGAAGAGGCACTGCAAAAGAGCCGGGAACTTTCCGATTTGGTCCATTCCCGCTCCGATTATGAAAAGCTCTACAGCATCGCACGTCGTTTGGAGGGCATTCCCCGCCACGCGTCGGTGCATGCGGCCGGAGTCGTCATCTCCAAATATCCGCTAACGGATGTTTTGCCGCTGCACAAGGTTAAAGGAGACACCACGTCGACCCAGTTTTCCTGGGAACGGGTGGAAGAGCTTGGCCTCTTGAAAATGGATTTCCTGGGCCTCCGCACGCTGACAGTCATTAAAAATGCCTGCGACCTGATCCGGGAAAACCGGGGTGATGTAATCTCTCCTGACGATATCCCCTTGGGGGATGAAGCTACCTTCGATCTGCTGAGCCGCGGTGAGACCACCGGAGTCTTTCAGCTGGAAAGTTCGGGGATGCGGGGCTATCTCAAGCAACTCAAGCCTGACCGTTTTGAAGATATTATCGCGATGGTCGCCCTCTATCGACCGGGGCCGCTCAACAGCGGCATGGTGGGTAAATTTATCGATACCAAGCACGGTAAATGCCAGCTGGAGTCGATGCACCCGCTCATCGATTCAATTTTGAAAGAAACCTACGGGGTCATCTTGTACCAGGAGCAGGTCATGCAGATTGCTGTGGCCATGGCGGGCTTTAGCATGAGTGATGCGGACGGCCTGCGCAAGGCCATGGGCAAGAAGAAAATGTCGATTGTTGAAGAAAAGCGACCTGTCTTTATCCAGGGAGCAATCGCCAACGGTGTGCCAGAGAGCGTGGCGGTTAAAATATTCGATCTGATGGCAAATTTTGCGGAGTACGGCTTCAACAAAAGCCATTCGGCGGCATACGCTGTTCTGGCATGTCAGACAGGCTGGCTCAAGGCTCACTTCCCTGCGGAATTTGCGGCGGCCAATTTGAGCAGTTATCTGGGTGACAAAGACAAGGTCACTGAAAATATTTCGCAGATTCGTCAGTCAGGCATCGACGTCCTGCCTCCGGATATCAATCAGAGTTTTGTTGGATTTGGCGTTGAAGGGGACAAGATTCGTTTTGGGCTGGCGGCAATCGCCAATGTCGGGGAAGGTGTCACGACTGACATAATCGCCATTCGGAAAAAAGACGGCCCCTTTGCCTCCTTTTCCGATTTATTGATGCGGTTGGAGCCAGGGATGCTTAACAAAAGGATGCTGGAAGGGATGATTAAATCCGGGGCCCTGGATTCCTTGGGGGAAACCCGGGCTACGCTCCTGGCAAATATTGAAACTGCCGTGGCCTTTGCAACCAGTGTCAACCGCGGCAAGAGCGGTGGTCAAATGAGTCTCTTTGATGTCTGCGATGATTTAGTGACCGACGAGATGGAGCTCAAACGGGAAGCAGAATTCAGCGAAGACCGGCGACTGGCCCTGGAAAAAGAGGCCCTGGGCTTTTATATCTCCGGGCATCCGCTGGAGAATGTCATGCAGCGCCTCAAACAAATCCGCTGTTTGCCCCTTAGTTCGCTACCAGACAAAGAGCCTGATTCGGCGGCGACTGTCTGTGGCTTGATGACGAAGATGCGCCAGACAATGACCAAGAAAGGGCAACTGATGGCCTTTGTCACCCTGGAGGATCTATCGGGCACCGGTGAGGTTGTCTTGTTTAGCGATGTTTTTGCGCGTAGCCGGGATTTACTGGTCCCGGATACCCCGATCATTATTGAAGGGACGATCAATCGCCGCAATGACGAAACGAGCATCGTCGCTGCGGCCGTCCGCACCACTGCCGGAGTCTCCCCCGTACATATCTATCTGACGGGTGAAAGCAGTCAAAGCATGAATCAGTTAAAAAATATTTTGATGAAGAATCGGGGGCCAAACCCTGTTTATCTGCACTTCAATGAACATAAAAAAACCGTTCTTGCCGATCGTAAATACTGGTTTAGCGCAGCTCCTGACAGCCTTAAAGAGCTAGATACCTTGAGCGATCTGACCTATCGCATCGATCCCGATGCCGAGATAATGGTCAAGGAAAGACTTTAAAGAAAAAAAGGGGGAATTCGAATGCGCCGCACGAAAATCGTTTGTACTATCGGCCCGGCTTGCGAGGAAATCACTACCCTTAGGGCCATGATTGCCGCGGGAATGGATATTGCCCGCTTGAATTTCTCCCATGGCAGCCATCTTGAGCACGGCAAGCGGATCGAGATGATCCGGGAAGCAGCTCGGCTGGAGAATAAAATAGTTGGCATTATGCTCGATACAAAAGGGCCGGAAATTCGCACCGGATCGCTCCCGGATGGAAAAAAGACGCTGCATCCCGGGGAAACGGTCCAACTAATCCAAGGCACCAAGGGGACTACTGAAGCAATCGCTATCGACTACCCATATCTTGTGGAAGATGTTAAGCCAGGGGATACTTTTTTTATCGACGATGGCAAGCTCAATCTATGTGTCGAAGCTGTCCTGGGGGAGGCTTTGTCCTGCCGAGTTGTCGTTGGCGGTGAGCTTAAAGAACGCAAGGGGGTCAATATCCCCGGCGTCTCGGTGCGCTTGCCGGCCCTGACCGACCGCGACATCGATGATTTGCGGTTTGGCTGCAGCCAAGGCGTCGATTTCATTGCCGCCTCTTTTATCCGCAAACCGTCGGACGTCCTGGATATCCGTCGCATTCTTGAGGAAGAGGACTCCGATGCCCATATCATTGCCAAAATCGAGCACAGCGACGCCGTCAACAATCTCGAAGGAATTATCGCCGTCGCTAATGGCATCATGGTAGCCCGAGGTGATTTGGGCGTCGAGCTTCCGACAGAAGAGGTTCCCCTGGTACAAAAGCAGATTATTCAGCTGTGCAATCGGGTTGGGTGCCCGGTCATTACTGCGACACAGATGCTGGAATCGATGGTTGGCAACCCGCGCCCGACCCGGGCAGAGGCCAGCGATGTCGCCAATGCGATCTTCGATGGGACGGATGCAACGATGTTGTCCGGCGAAACGGCCGCAGGCGCTTATCCTGTCGAGGCAGTCGCCACGATGGCCAAGTTGGCGAAACGGACCGATGCCGCCAGGCAGGCCGCACCGCAACAGCGCACCTTTCCGCCGGATTTGGCAATCACTATTTCTGATGCCATCAGCTTTGCCACCTGCCAGGCGGCCCAGGTCTTGGCAGCGGCAGCAATTATTACTCCCACCGAAGCAGGCTCGACGGCCCGCACCGTTGCCAAGTATCGGCCACGGGTCCCGATTGTGGCAGCTAGTCCCAACCAAAGGGCCTTGCGCAAATTAGCCCTTGTCTGGGGAGTGACCCCAGTCTTGGTCGATCGTACGGACAACACGGATACCCTAATTGAGCAAGCTGTCCAGGCCGGACTAGAGGCTGGAATTATACGGGAAGGCGACATGACGCTGATCACGGCAGGAGTTCCTTTTGGCGTTCCTGGGACAACTAATTTGATGAAGGTGCATATCGTCTCGGAGGTCCTGTGCAACGGCCAAGGTGTCGGCCGCGGGCATGCTCAGGGTAAAGTCAGGTTTGTCCGAGACACTGCGGACATTGCTAAGGTCTGTCCGGGGGATGTCATTTTTACTTTAGGGCTTGACGAAGGCCTGGCAGCAGCAGCTGCCAAGGCGGTTGGCATCGTCGCCGTCGAAGGCGGCTTGACATCTGCAGCTTCCATCGCTGCTCTTACCTACGGTATTCCTGCCGTTGTAGGAGTCGACGAGGCGCTGGACGTCGTTCGTGAAGACGAAATCGTGACCATTGACGCTGCCCGTGGTATTATCTATCGAGGCCTTGTCAATTTAGGCAAGAGTAGCTGATAATTTTTGGAGGATAGCAAATTGCAGTACAAAATGGTTGCTGTGGATCTAGACGGCACATTGTTGGATGAAACCCACGACATTACAGACGAAGTGCGTCAGGTCGCAGAAGAAGTGCAGGGAGCTGGGCTGGTCTTCACGATTGCCACGGGGCGGATGTTTCAGTCAGCGGTCCAAATCGCCGGAAAACTGGAGCTGGATGTGCCGCTTGTCACGTACAATGGAGCCTATATAAAATGCTCCCGCTCGGGCCGGGTGTACGACCACGTCACTATCGGGCAAGACGTCGCTCAAGAAGTCCTGCAGTGGATGGAGCCTTTCCCGGTCGAGCCTTACGCTTATGTCAATGATGAATTGTACGTCGAAAGAATCACGGAGCGGACGCGGCATTACTGTCATGTCACCAAGGTCAGAGTCCATGAGGTTGGTAAAATGGGGCCTTTTTTAAAAGAGAACCCGACAATGCTCCTCTTTATGGGGGATGAAGTGTTGATGGATCAGCTCAAGCCTAAGCTGGCCTTGGATTTTATGCAGCGCCTTAGTGTCACTAAATCTTTCCCGACTTTTCTGGAAATGATGGTCGGGGGTGCCAACAAGGCGACGGGCCTCGCTAAGCTGGCAGCCCATTATGGGATCAAGCGGGAAGAGATCATCGCTGTCGGTGATAATCACAACGACATCGAGATGCTAAGGTATGCCGGAGTCGGCGCTGCCGTTGCTAATGCCCACCAGGATGTTAAGCAGGCAGCTTACTATGTGGCCGGAAAAGGCTACACTCAAGGTGTTTTAGAGGTGGTCAGGCGCTTTGTTTCCGGACAATAAAAAGGGCTTGCAGCCAAGCTGCAAACCCTTTAGAATTTCATGGTGCCGAAGGCGGGGGTCGAACCCGCATGAGGTCACCCTCACCGGATTTTGAG
>CAZWXO010000033.1:20213-20735 GCA_964637885.1 uncultured bacterium | reverse complement strand
CAGAGAAATCCTTCGATTGAACCATCGGCGGCTATTATCGGAGCCGTCATCATAACGATGGGACGGCCTCCTTCGACAGCGCGGAGGGGCTTGGAAATATGCGGCTGCCCCGAGAGGAGACTTTGCTTAAAGTAATCCTGATACGCAAAAGAAACTCCGTAAAACTCCGGTTTAGCCGGAAAAGAGGCGACCATCCGTCCTTCGGTATCGAGAATTTGCAATTGGTTGGTGAAAATTGTTTTAATGCCAACCCGTGTTGCCAGCCAATCGTCAATACGCTCGGGTTCATCGATCGCCCCAGGTGGAGCTATCTTGGCTACACTAATCAAAACTTGATGGTCCTCGATAATCCGATTGTTGAGCTCCTCGGCGATGATATCCAGCATCGCGAATTGCTGCTGTGAAATTAATTGCTTGGTAGAATGCCTAAAATACAAGTAGGTTCCGCTGGCAATAAAGAGCAGCAGAGCCAACAAAAAAAGATTTATCACCAAAATCAGCCGACTACGGATACTGGTCTGT
>CAZWXO010000033.1:5609-20203 GCA_964637885.1 uncultured bacterium | reverse complement strand
ACCTCCGATTAAACATCAATACTCTATCCCGAATCGCGCTGGTACCCCCCGCTGATACGGGTGTTTAACCATTTTCATCTCGGTGACTAAATCAGCAATAGCTACTATTTCGGCTGGTGCGTTGCGTCCGGTCAGGACTACTTCGACGTGGCCAGGTTTCTGATGCTCTAGAAAATCGACAACTTCGGCAGCATCAACGAGGTTAAACTTGTCGGAAACGGCATTGAGCAGCTCATCAAGGATGACGACATCCTTGGTGCCACTAGCTATCATCGCCTTACCACGCTCCCAGGCCATCTTGGCAGCCTCGATATCCTCGGGGGTCGCCTTACCGGGAATGAAAAAGCAACTGCCACAGGAGTTGCACAAGGCGTCGCCTTGACGGAGCAGCGGTTCCCGGTGACAGACACGCCCATACTGATAGACCTCGAGATTAGGACGAAGTCGCTGCGCCGCCATCACTTCACCGTAATAGCCGCTGCCTTTCATAAATTGGACGACGCCGACCATCAGGCCATGACCCGAGGCGCGGAGTGCCAGGCCAAAAGCCGCTGTGGTCTTGCCCTTGGAATCTCCTGTATAAACCTGAATCAGTCCTTGCTGGAGCTGGGGCATAGCATTTCACTTCCCTGATGCAGTTTCTCAAAAACTTGCCAAATTTCGGGGCGCAATTTTTTCATATTGCAAGGCCCCTTATCGAGTCGGGCAAAGACGTGGGTCGTCGTTCCGCTGCAGATTATTTCATCCCCGCGGAGGGCGCGATACCCGAGGGTGATCCGGATGCCCTGCATCTCCTCAACCCATGTTTCAATCTCAATCAAATCGTCATATCTGGCTCCAGCTTTAAAATCAGCCTGGCAGGAAACCAATGGAAATATTATTCCATCAGCCTCCAGTTCCCGATAGATCAGGCCGACCTGACGAAAAAATTCGTTGCGACCAACTTCAAACCACACCAGATAGTTAGCGTGGTAGACGACTCCCATCCGGTCGGTCTCGGCATATCGAACACGGATCTGCGTCCTTCCGATGCTAGGCACTAAAACATCCCCTCATCAATCCTTCTTTTCCAGCAGTATAGCCACATCTTCGGGGCTCAGATAGCGCCACTCTCCTGGCTGCAAGGCTCCCAGCTGCAGCGACCCGATGGCAATCCGCCGCAAGCTTTCCACGGGATGATGCAGGGCTCCAAGCATCCGCCGGATCTGCCGGTTTTTCCCTTCCCGGATGGCAACTGTCAGTCGGGTGCGATTGGGACTATAAGCGACTATCTCCACCAGGGCCGGTTGGGTCACGCCGTCTGTCAGCTCGATGCCTTGGCGCAAGGCCACCACATCTTGGTCGTCGACGTGGCCTCTGGCCTCAACGAGATAGGTTTTATAGTTCTCAAACGACGGGTGCGTCATCTGATGAGCAAAGGCCCCGTCATTGGTTAAAATCAGTAGACCGCTGCTATCCATGTCGAGGCGCCCGACGGGATAGAGCCGCAGATTCTCCGGCAAATCGAGGCTATCGATGGCAGGACGGTCGTGGGTGTCCTGACAGGTCGAGACAACCCCCAGGGGCTTATTCAGAGCGATATAGACGATTTCTTCCGTTTTAGCTACTGGCTCCCCGTCAACGGCAACAATATCCTCCGCTAGGTCAGCCATGCTACCGAGCACCGTGACAACTTCACCGTTGACACTGACACGCCCGTCGGTGATTAATTTTTCGCAGGCACGCCGAGAGGCGACCCCGCTGGCAGCAAGTATTTTTTGCAGACGCTCTTTCATTCTTGATTAACTGCCTTCTCCTCGGTAGATTTTTTACCGGCAAACTGCCGCAAAAAATCCACCGCCTGGGGCGCGGCAGCAATGAGAGAATCGAGGGGTGAATTGTTTTCGATGTTCAGCAGCCGGACCTGTCCATTGCCGACGACCAGAAAGCCGACAGGGCTAATGCTGACGCCGGCCCCCGTGCCACCACCATAAGGCACCTTGCCGGTCTTGGCTATGTCGATATTTTTACCATTTTCCATGCCCCCGGCTCCAAAGCCTAGCGAAATCCTGGAAACAGGGATGATGACAAAGCCATCCGGGGTTTCGATCTGTTTGCCAATAATCATGTCGACATCGACGACCTGGCGGATGCTTTCGACAGCAGCTCGGATAAAATCGTCAACGGATTTGTTCTCGCTCATGGCATAGCCTCCATTTTTTTAAATTTTCGAAATAATAAGAAAGATCTGATCCCTAATATTAACACTAATAGCGGAAAAATTGTAAGGTTAGTCCGAAAATCGATGCCGGCTTCCGGCTCGGCGAAAGCCGGTTCGAGGCCGTAGCGGAAATCGACCTTCTGCATGGACTGATACTGAAGGATAAAACTATGCACCAGAGGCGCTATCGCCCAAAAATAGCCTGTCGCTTTGCCCGTCAATGCGGCATCGCCGCTACCATATATCAAATAAAAATCCAACCGGCGCAAGATCAGGCATCGCCCAGCGAAATGGAGAAGCGGCCTTGCGGCGGTCAGCATTTCTTGCAAGGTGCCAAGGGATGGAATTCGTCGCAGGTGCTCAGGTGAAAATTTTTGAACAGATTCTAGGCCCGAGCTGGTTTTGTCCATGATAAAAGCGGGCACGCGGCGAAATTTCAAAGGCAATAGACCACCCCATAACCGCAAGGATAATTGCCAGGACAAAGCCTCACCCTGGCGCCACCCCAGCACCACTCCGATACCAAGGGGCCACACAAATGCGAGAATAATTATACCTGTTATTCCCAAAAGCCACCACACCCAAGTCATCGCCATTCCACCTTCATAGGGCCTCAGTTTTAAAAGATTCCTCTTTCGGAATGTCGTTAGCACTTTCAAAGCCAAAGTAGGCTAAGAAATCTTTGGTTGTAACGTAGAGACGGGGCCGCCCCGGGCACTCCTTGCGCCCTGCTTCCTTGATCAGGCCACGATCGATTAATGTGCCCAGAGCACTATCGCTGCTGACCCCCCGCAGATCTTCGATCTCGGGACGAGTCACCGGCTGCCGAAAAGCGATGATCGACAACACCTCCAGCGCTGCCCGGGACAAACCCGGGTTAGCCGGTGGATGCAGCAATCGCTCGACGTACCCCGCATATTCCTGCCGCGAGGCGAGACTATAGCCTCCACTTAGCTCGACAAGCTGCAGTCCGCTCTTTCTTTCCGCCAGATGATGGCGTAGCTGAGCCAGCACCTCTCTAGAAGTCTCAACATCGGTGGCTAGTGCCCCAGCGATTTTGCTTATCTCCAAAGGCTCCTCGCTGACAAACAAAATGCACTCCAAAGCGGCGACCATCTCATAAAAAATCATCATTGCTTTTTCACTTCCCTATTATAAAAGACGATTAATTCTCCATCTAATTGTTCTTGCCGTATCCCGATACTCTGCCAGCGGGCCATCTCGAGAATCGAGATGAAGGTCACCACCACCTCCGAGCGGGTGACAGGCTCGTACAAAAGATCGCGTAGGGTGGCTTTGCCCTTTTGGCGCTGCAAGGTATCGTGAATCTCGAGGATTTTTTCCCGCACACTTTTACCCTGATTAAAGGCGACATTGATCTCTTTGGCAGCAGCCTTGTGCCACAGTTCCTGCATTGCCGCGACGAGGTGATCAAATGAAATCTCACCCAGATTGAGTTCCCGGGGTGGCGGTGGCACGTCCCACACATCGCCGCCAGTTCGGAGATAGTAACGCCCCCGGCCTTTTTCTTTTTCCTTTAGAAAGACGGCGGCATTCTTGATAGTGCGGTAGGCTTCCATCTTCTCGACGAGCTCTGCTTCACTGGCGACCATCACTTCTTCTTCGGCGACATCTTCCTCTTCCCCCGGATGAAGCGGCAGCAAAGTCCGAGACTTGATGACGAGCAGGTTGGCGGCCATTACCAAAAATTCCGTAGCCATCTCCAGATCAATGGATTGCCAGGAACGGATGATGGCAAGGTACTCGTCGATAATCAGCCCAATGGGTATCTCGCGGATATCTATTTCTTTTTTCTGAACCAGATGACACAGCAGGTCAAAGGGCCCTTCAAAACAATCAATTTTTACACTGTAATCCACAATGACTCCTTTGGCATTTGTCATTTGGCGACATGCGCCCTGCAAATACTACGTATTACTTCGGCAGAAAAAAGATGCGTCCTAAGACAAGAAAAACGAAGCTGGCGATGGGAATAATAACATAGCGAAAAACGTTGGTAAAGACGAGCACCATTAATATAACAGGCCCATAGACGGCAATCTTGTCAAAAAAAAGTGAGTATTTGCTGGGCAAAAGACTCTCGAGGACATGAGACCCATCCAGCGGTGGCAGAGGAATCATGTTAAAGACTGCCAGGATAATATTGATCCAGACAAATAATCCGGTCATATCCAGCAAGGCCTCCGGAACAAAAGATAAACCAAAGCGATATGTTAAGGATAGAAGTGCCATCCCGATACAGGCCAGCAGTATATTGCTGGCGGGCCCGGCGATGGAAACGAGAAATTCCCCACGCCGGATATTATGAAAATTAAGGGGGTTGACGGGAACAGGCTTGGCCCAGCCGAAGCTATATAAAATCAAGAGAATTGTCCCGAGAATATCTAAATGGGCTAAGGGGTTCAGCGTCAAACGGCCGGCGTTGCGCGGAGTCGGGTCCCCCATCTTGTCGGCGGCCCAGGCGTGGGCAAACTCGTGAAAAGACAGCGCCAGCAAAAAGGGAGGTACGGAGATGATAATCTCGCGCAAACTGGGTAAATCAAACATTCATTTTCCACCTTTCATCAGTTGGGCATAATGCTCTTCTATATAAGCGTTTTCTTCCTCAAGTGTCGTAATTATTCCATCCAGCTGCAAATCCCGCAGGCAGTTAAAGATCCCTGAATAGTGGGGCCCCGGCGCAATCCCGGCCCGGACAAGGGACTTGCCATCGTTAAATGGCTTGATGTGCCGCAAGACTTTTTCGAAATGATCGATATAGTGGCGATGCGTCGCATCTGAGACAGCGTAGACTGTCCACAGGGCTTCATAGTCCAAACTCTTTAACAAATGAAACAATTCGCTCTGACTGGTGCCGTCATAGACGATAAAATCTTTTTCACAAGTTGCCAACCAACTGTTGAAATTGCTGACCATCAGCCTGGCGTGGCGCGTCAACTTGAGCCGCTCCCCAAGCTCGGCAATAACCTTTGGAGACTGACCAATCGTCATCCACAAAAGACGGGCTATCCAGAGCTGACCCTTGCGCATCGGCGCGACTTCCGGGCTGAGCAGCTCGCCCATCCGCTGATAGCCGTTGAAGACATGCCAGCCGGGGATGATGCTATTGAGGACGCGATATTTTTTTAGTAGCTCGAAGGGAAAGCTTTCCGAAAGCAAGAGCTGCATTTCCACCCGCAAGCGCTCATCGCTGATTTGACTAAGAAGGCCTTCCTCCAGTGCCTTGAGCAAGAAACGTTCGGTCTCCGATTCCAAAGCAAAAGAGAAACGCTGGCAAAAGCGCAGGCCTCGGATGATGCGGGTCGGATCGTCGACAAAGCTCAGGTTATGCAGGATGCGCACTTGCTTTTTACGAATGTCGTTCCAGCCCTGAAAGGGGTCGATGAGCAAGCCAAAGCTATCCTTGTTCAGGGAAATCGCCATGGCGTTGATCGAAAAATCCCGGCGGACCAGATCCTCGGCCAGACTGCCCCGCTCTACCTCCGGCAAGGCGGCTGGGTAGGCGTAGTACTCCCGCCGGGCTGAAGCAATGTCCAGGGTACTGCCATCCGCGAGACTGATCGTCGCAGTGCCAAAATTGCCATAATGCTGGCAAGTTGCCCCGATAATGTGGGCAAACCGCGCTGCAAAGTCGATCCCTTCGCCGGTCACGACGAAATCCAGATCGGTGTTATCGCTCCCCAGGATAATATCCCGGACGATTCCACCTACTGCATAAATCCGCAGTTTTTGCTGGTCGGCGAGTTCCCCCATCTGGCTGACGATGTGGTAATGCTCCGGGGAAAGGGCCTGCTGCAGTTTCTCCGGAATCGAGATCTCGTTGGTCAGGGGCAGATAGCGATTTTCCATGTTGCCACCCACATCCCGGCCGTGGAGCAAGCGGATAATATCTGTCCGCGTGATGATTCCAATCAGCTTACCTTTTTCCAGAACGGGTAATCGCCCGATATCGTGCTCAATCATCAGTTTGCGGGCATCGGTGACTGTCGCGTCAGCTGCGATGGTTAAAAGCTTGCGAGACATATAACCGCTCACCGGCGCATGGGCAAAGCCATGGGCGACCGCTTTGTCTATGTCGCGACGGGACACGACCCCGACGAGTTTCTCTCCATCTACCACTGGTAACCCCGTGTGACCAAAACGCATGATAATGCCGCTCGCCGTCGCCAAAGGTGTTGCCGGAGAAATGCTGCGCACGGGAGAACTCATCACATCCCGTACCAGCAGCGAGGGCAAGACCAGCATCTCCAGTTTATCCAGCACCATGGCCTTGATCGCCTCGGCGTGAACATTTTTAAGCGTAGCCGAAGCCGCCCCCTTGTGGCCGCCCCCGCCAAAATGCAAGGCTAAGGAGGCGACATCCACCTGATCGGATTTGGAGCGAAAGATTAAAAAAACCTTGTTTTCCATTTCGGCGACAACTATCGCGGCATCAGCATTGTGGACTTGCGCCAGGCGCACCGTTAGTTGCGCCAGTCCCTCAACATAGGACTGGACCGCTATCGCGGCCAGAACGATGCGCAACCCTTTAATCAGATGAATCTCCGCCACCTGCATCAATTCATTAAAAATTAAATCCAACCTGCCGTCATAGCCAGCCTCGATGTATTCCCGAACAATGCTGAGATTGCCGTCAGCTTCGAGCATCAGGGCGGCAGCCCGCAAGTCTTCCGGAGTCGTCGACTGGTAGGACATGCTACCGGTGTCGGAGTATAGCCCCAGCAAAACAACGGTTGCCTCAAATGAAGAAAAACTAAGCCCTTCCTGATCCGCCAACATGACCAGCTCAGTGACAGCTGCTCCGCTAGGCGAAAAGTGGTATTCGGCACCGGGAATCGGCGATTCCTCCTGCTGATGATGGTCGTATACCTTGATTTTCGCCTGCGGGCTTAGCTGGGTTGGGTTGAAGGGGTAAATACGTTTCCAGCTATTGCAGTCGACAAGGACTAATTCCTCGACACTGCCCTCTGGAATCTGACTCGGGCGCAGCATCGAAAAGTAATCCTTATGCAGGGAGTAAAAAGCCTCGACCTCGCTCTGCAGCTTGCCTGGCATCAGCATCCCATAGCCAGGAAAGAGCTTGCCGGCGACAAGCATCGAGGCGAAACAATCGAAATCCATGTTTTGATGGCCAACAATTAGACGTTTCAATCGCGTCCACTTCTTTTCGTCAATTTATCCTTGATGGCTGCCAAATCCTCAGGTAGCGGCACCGTAAAGCTCATCGCCTTGCCCGTAACCGGATGGATGAACTCTAAAAAATACGCGTGCAGAAACTGACGTGCCAACTTAAATTCATTCTTCACCGGGCCGTATTTCATGTCCCCGACCACGGGGTGACCGATACTGGCCATATGCACCCTTATCTGGTGCGTTCGCCCTGTCTCGAGGCTGGCCTCAAGAAATGTATACTGGATAAAGCGCTCCAGGACCCGCCAATGGGTCACGGCGGCGCGTCCATCCTCCCGCACTGCCATTTTTTTGCGGTCGTGATTGCTGCGGCCAATCGGTGCATCGACCGTGCCGGCATCCTGACGCAGATTGTCGTGAACGAGGGCCAAATAACGCCGCTTGGCTGTTTTGGCGGCAATCTGTTGCGATAGCGCCAGATGCGCGATGTCGTTTTTGGCCACCACCAGCAAGCCACTGGTGTCTTTATCGATGCGATGCACGATCCCGGGCCGGGCGACCCCGTTGATCCCCGACAGATTATCGACAGCTGCCAGCAAAGCGTTGACCAAAGTACCGCTCTGATTGCCGGCCGCAGGATGCACTACCATCCCAACGGGTTTATTGATCACCAAGAGACTATCGTCCTGATAAACTATTGTCAGGGGGATCGCTTCGGCGACGAGGGGCGGAGCCACCGCCTCACAGGGGGTATAGACATAGGTGTCGCCCTGCCGCACCCGATACCCCGCCTTGAGATGTCCGTGATTGCTGACAATCGTGCCTGACTCCAGGAGCTTCATCACCCGGGAACGGGTAAAATCCGGCAAATGGCTCGTCAAAAAGACATCTTGGCGCTCGCCAACATCAACGGCCTCGACAATCAACGTCACCTTATCCACTGTTGGCGCGTTCCTTGCGCCACACCTGGATGACCAGGGCAGCGCAGGCTAAAACGATGGCGGTGTCAGCCAGATTAAAAACCGGCCAAAAACCGACATCCAGATAATCGACGACGTAATTGTGAATCAACCGATCATAAAGATTCCCTGCCGCCCCGCCAGCTAAAATCGCCAGCGTCAGCGAGATATTCGGGTCTTTCGCACCCAACTTATACAAATACCAGGCAATACCCAGCAAGACTACAGCGGAAAAAGCCGCGAGGAGCAAGGGCTTGCCCACCAACAGACTAAAAGCCGCCCCCGTATTGTGAACATAGGTTAGGCGCAGCGGGCCGAGGAAAGGCAGGCTCTGGCCCAGCTCCATCGTTTCGACAATGTAATTTTTCAGCCAGCGGTCGGCGCCAAAGACCACCAAAGCGGCAATCAGCGCCTTCCCCCATACTTGACTACGCTTCATCGGCAATTACCGGCATCGCCAAAACGACCTGAGTGCAGCGGGGGCAGAGCTCGGGATGATCAGAATTGGTGCCTTGCTCCTCGCTCCAAACCCAGCAGCGCGGACACTTGCCGCCGCCCATTTTTTCTACCTTGACAGCAAATTCTTTGATATTTTCCGCAGCTTCAAACCCCGCCGTGTCTGCAAGATATGGAATAATTGCGACCTTGGAGACAATGAGCAGCTCGCGGAGATCCGGGAATGAACACAAAAATTCGCTCATGTCGGCATCGGCCATAATCGTCAGACTGGCCTCCAGGGAATTGCCGATGATCTTCTCCTGCCGGTAGTGCTCCATGACCTTGGTCACTTCATCCCGGCACAAAAGCAACTTGTTCCAGCGCTCCCTGAGAGCCGGGTCGGCCCACGCGGAGGCGGATTTTGGCCACTGGGCCAAGTGAACACTGCTTTCTCCACGGTCGGTCTCCGCCAGATAACTCCAGGATTCCTCAGCGGTGAAGACGAGGACCGGGGCGATCACGCGGACCAGGCAGTTTAAAATTTCGTGGAGCACGGTCTGCGAGGAGCGGCGCAGCTGGCCGGCTGTCGCTTCCACATAGAGCCTCTCCTTGATAATGTCCAGATACGTCGAGCTCATGTCGACGATGCAAAATTTGCGAATTGACTGGTAGAAACTATGAAATTCGTAATCGTGGTAGGCTTTGGTGACATCGGCGAGAAACAGATCCAGGCAATCCAGGGCCCACTGGTCGATTTCACTCATATCCTGATAGTCGACTCGATCCACCACGGGATCAAAGTCAGCACAGTTGGCCATCAAAAAGCGCATCGTATTGCGGATTTTACGATACACCTCGGCGGTCTGCTGTAAAATCGCCTTGGAGGCGCGAATATCGCTTTTAAAATCCGACGCCGCCACCCAGAGGCGCAGAATGTCGGCTCCATTATCCTTGATCACTTCCTGCGGAGCGATGACGTTGCCCAGGGATTTGGACATCTTGCGCCCATCACCGTCGACGACATAGCCATGAGTCAAAACCGCCTTGTAGGGAGCCACCCCCTTCGTGGCGACACTAGTCAGGAGGGACGACTGAAACCAGCCGCGATGCTGGTCACTGCCCTCAAGGTATAGATCTGCCGGGCTGCTGAGCTCGACATCCTTTTCCAGAACAGCCGCATGACTCGAGCCGGAATCAAACCAGACATCCATGATATCCGTCTCTTTGCGAAAGGTGGAATGTCCGCACTTGCCGCAGGCCGCGCCGGACGGCAGCAGCTGGGACGCTTCTTTGGCAAACCAGGCGTTAGAGCCCTCCTGGTGAAAAATATCCGCAACGTTGTCGATCGTCGCCGGAGTGATCAAGGGTTCGTTACACTTTTCGCAGTAAAAGATCGGAATCGGCACGCCCCAAGTACGCTGACGGGAGATACACCAGTCATTGCGCCCCGCAACCATGTTGCTGATCCGCTCCTGCCCCCAGCCGGGAATCCAGCGCACGGAAGCGATCGCCGCCAGGGCCTCCTGGCGGAAGCCTTCTACCGAGGCAAACCACTGCTCGGTAGCCCGGAACAAAATCGGCTTTTTGCAGCGCCAGCAGTGAGGATAAGAGTGTTCGATTTCAGAAGTGTATAGCAAGTGACCGCTCTCAACGAGGCCTTCGACAATCAATTTATTGGCCTTGGCATAAAATTGGCCGCTGTAGGGTCCGGCTTCCTCCGTCAACACGCCGCGGTCGGTGATGGGGGAAACCACTTCAAGGCCGTACAACTTGCCGACCTCGAAATCCTCGACACCGTGGCCCGGCGCCGTGTGAACGCAACCACTGCCCTGCTCCATCGTGACATGCTCGCCAAAAATAATCGGGGCCACCCGTGGTAAAAACGGGTGCCGATATGTGATGCCAGTCAGCGCCGTCGCCTCGACAACCTGCTCCACCTGATAATCGGTGATGCCCACCTCCGCTAAAACGGAGGCATACAGCTTCTCCGCCAGGACGTGGATCTTGCCGTCGATGCGCACCAAGGCGTATTTTTCATCGGGATTCAGTGAAACAGCCATATTGGCCGGTAAGGTCCAAGGGGTCGTCGTCCAGATGACGACGCAATCCTGCCCTGACTTCAGGAGATCTTTGCCGTCCTCGATGAAAAACCGGACAAAGATCGAAGCGGATTTGCGATCAGCATACTCCACTTCCGCCTCAGCCAGGGCCGTCTCACAGTCGGCGCACCAGTAGACAGGTTTCAGACCTTTATAGATATAGCCTTTTTCCGCCATCTTGCCAAAGAGACGAATCTGGGCCGCCTCGTATTCCGGCTTCAAGGTCAGATAGGGATCTTCCCACCGCCCCCAGACGCCCAGGCGCTTAAATTCTTCCCGCTGGATATCCATGTACTTCAGGGCGTATTCCTTGCACTTATCCCGGAATTCCGTCACGCTGACATCGTGGCGGTTCAGCCCCAGATTTTTAATCGCCTGCTGCTCGATGGGTAGTCCATGGGTATCCCAGCCCGGAATGTAGGGGCAATTAAAGCCCTGCATATTGTTATAGCGGATGATGATATCCTTGAGGATCTTATTGAGAGCCGTCCCCAGATGGATGTTGCCGTTGGCATAGGGAGGGCCGTCGTGGAGGATAAAGGTTTCCGCATCCTTCCGCGTCTGCCGCAACTGCCGGTAATAATCTTCTTCCTCCCAACGCTTGATGATATCCGGTTCCTTTTTCGGAAGATTGGCCCGCATCTCAAATTGAGTCTTAGGCAAGTTCACCGTTTTGTTGTAATCCATAAAGTTAAGCACCTCCGCATTATTTACCATGTAAAAAAACCGCCCCGGAGGACGGCCAGCATCCGTTCTTTTGCTCCCTATCCTTCAGCCGCCGGAAAGCAGCACAAATTAGACCTATAGATTATACCATCTGTAGCGCCTGTTGCTCAAGTCAGGCCCATCATTACAGGTGGAATCAAATTTTCTGTCTCCCTCGGGGCAACATTAGAAATTATTCAGTTATACTCGAAAAACTTGCTTGTAATGGATAATTTTTCGAGTATGATCTGAGTTTAGGTGAACAATATGAAAAACAGAGACCACTATTTATCTCAACTCGTTCAGTGCCAAGACAAATCCCTCTTCAAAGTGTTTACAGGAATCAGAAGGTGTGGCAAATCCACTCTCTTGTCATTGTTTGAAAAACACTTGCTGGCATCCGGCGTCAAAGCTAACCGCATTATTCGACTGGATTTTGAAGATTTTTCTTTATAGTTCATTCTTATATTCTCCCCATGAAATTGGTAATCTGAAGATTATTACATTGATTTGCGATTGCCTCACTCCACCCCCAACGCCTTGAAAACAGCGTCTTCCGGCGACTGATAAAAAATCAGATTAAACTTGCCCATCAGCTCCGGTGGCACGGCAGCCATGTCCACGGTCGACGTTATCGGTAACAGCACTTTTTTGGCACCGCTATCCAGACACACTTGCAGGTTATTGGCCAGGTCCTCGACTTTGATAATCGTACCACCGATACTGAGATTACCCAGTATCGCCAAGCTACTGATCACAGGCTTGCCAAGGGCGGCCGAGGCGAGCCCGACAAGGGAAGCCAGGGCCAACTGACCGGTAATGCCAATACCATTCAAATCCTGTACATGCATCAGATAATCCTTGCTGGTCGTGCCGATACTGCTGCTAATCCCCTTACCGTTTGCTTTGAGATATCGGTAGGCTGTATCCAGCGCCTCCTTGGCATCCCGATCAGAGCCGATGCCGGTGTGCTGAAATTTACCCGAGCCCGTTACCATTTCGGTCTCAAGCTTATAGACGCCAATCATCCCGCTCTTCCCCCGTCCCACCGTGTAGAGATGGCCTGGCTTGTGGGTGCCTTCTGGAATCAGCTTGCCCCCACCTTGTTCCGGCACCGGGACAAATTCTTCGGCAAAGCTAGCATTATCAAGGTAGGAGAAATTAACATCGTAAAATTCCATCCCACCGATTTTTTTCAATTGCTCCTTGACACGCCGTCTTGCCTCCAACGCAAAACGCAAAATCTCCTCGATATCCTGCTTGCCAAATTCACCATGGGGAAAAATCAGTTTAACTAAACCGGAAACCATTTTCCGCACCGCAATCACATCACGCTGGTTCAGGTCTTTACCAACGCGAAAATACTGATCAAAAGCATCTGCATAGGATATTTTCCGAAGCTCGCGCAAGAATTCAGCCAGATAATCGGTGATAAAACCGTAATCATCCGTAAAGAATTCAGGACGGTATTTGGGGATCTCCCAACCGGGTACGTAGCAATGCATCCGGTCGAAAAAAGCGCTATCCGAGGCCATCGCTTCCGGGAACGGGTCAAAGAGGTGCGACGTTTTCAGCATGACTTCAACACTCTGATTAATGTTGCCGACGAAAACCATCGACGCATAGGCGTTTTTCTCTTCTTTACCCCGGGCAAAGGAGCCCGAAGCCATATAATCTTTCATGATCTGCACGCCGTCCTTATCTTTAAAGGTGATTCCAGCCACCTCGTCAAAGGCAACGCAGTCCCACATCCCCACCAGGCCGACTGTTTTATTGGACATATTGTAGAAAAGATTGGCAACAGTAGTCTGCCCCCCCGAGACTAAAATGCTATTTGGGGAGATTTCTTTGTAAACGTGGGATTTGCCTGTACCCCGTGGCCCCAACTCGCACAGATTGAAATTATTCTCAACTAACGGAATCATCCTGGCCAGGAGCAGCCATTTAACCCGGCTACTAAACCGCCCCGGCTCCATTCCGACCGACCGGAGCAACACGTCGATCCATTGCTCTTTACTACAGCCACGCCGACCGCCTAACACCTCGTTTAAATCCAGGTTTGGCATCTGAATCGGCGTCAGCTTGTTAATAATAAAAGGACAACGGTTTTTATCCGCCTCACCGTAAAAATCCTCCAGCTGCACTATACACCAGATACCGCCGCACAGCAGCCGCTCAAAATCCGAGGCGTACTTTTCGGCAATGGGAACACTTTTAATCCCCAGGTTTGAAAATTCGGCCTCATAAGTGTCATTGCGATAATTTAATTTGACAGCCACCTTGTCGATGACCGTATAAGTGCCCTGTTGACGCAATTTCGAAATGATTTTCTGTGCTTCATCCGGTCGCACAAAGTTTTCCGCTAGGATTTTTTTTACGTTGTCTACGCCTTGGGTGATCAAGTCAGGATCATCAGTGGCGCAATACATCCCCAGCAGATATTCCAAAACATAAACCGGCACATTGGCCCCTTCTTTGATTTTCTTAGTCAAATCCTTCCGGACGATCTTGCCGGCAAAATGCTCTTTTAAGAGCTCCGTCGTTCTCGTATCTCCTAGATCTGCCTGCTCAGGAAGCGGCCCGTCATCTCCAGATATTTCCACCAAGATATCGTCCTCAAAGTCCGCGGCGACTCCTAGCTCCAATTTTTCCTCCATTGTCTGATCATCCAGCATCATCCCTGCGCCCCCTAAATTCCAAAATCACCGGCAAAAGCTAAATCAATAGTGAATTCATAACGACCAAGCTCGAGACCATTGCTTTCATCCCAAAGAATAAGATAATACGAACCACTCCTTGGGTAATGGCGATTACGAAAAGTAAATTTCTCCTTAAAAAACCGAAGGTCCGGATTGTCGTCCGTCTTGTTAGCTAAGATCAGCACCTCGTTGGATATTAGTTCCCCGCTATCGGTCACAAAAACCGCCTTAGCTGTAACAGGGTGCACCGTGTCCGTCACCCGTTCCCGCTGAATAAACTCGAGAAAAACAGACAGGTTGGTAATCTTGCGCAGGGGGGAAAGCAAAGCGACCTCAGCGAAAC
>CAZWXO010000033.1:5206-5599 GCA_964637885.1 uncultured bacterium | reverse complement strand
CTCGTTTCCTGCTTGTTCCGCTGGCTATGCACTTTCAACACTGGCAGGACCAACTCTTGCAGCGATGCTCCTCCGTGAAGGTAGCTCTGCCCGCCGCCACTCAATTTAAAGATGTTGATCCCCCGGGGCATCGTCACATAGGTGTCCGCAGTTTTGTCGCCAAGATAGCTTAAAGAAAAACACTGGGTGCCTTGCAGGCTGACCTGCTTGTCGCTGATAATAAAGCGCTTGTTTTGGTAAGCATCCTTGAGCTTTGGCGGTTCGATCTTGTCGCTTTCCGCCAGCTTATCCCGCCGATAGATAAACCCATGGTCCGCAGTAATGATATAGTTTGTCAGGCTTTTGTCGGCAGTCAACTTCTTCATTAACTTGCTTATCTCGTGCAAAGCCTCG
>CAZWXO010000033.1:4725-4972 GCA_964637885.1 uncultured bacterium | reverse complement strand
CCGAGGCTCGTATAAGAAGATATACACGCCATCTGAAAGCTCAGTTCGGCTTTGAACTTGGCATCACCTTGTAATTGCTGCCACAACTCAGCCCCGCACTCATAGCGTAGAGCATCAGAAATAATCACCACAGTTGCCTCTTTTTGCGCCGCAGGAGCAACATGTTCCTGATAAAAATCCAGCTGCAACGGCAGTTTGTCCCAAGCTACCTGTCCATCCTGTGGCAATAAATCCGCCCAGGCAATGG
>CAZWXO010000033.1:2762-4715 GCA_964637885.1 uncultured bacterium | reverse complement strand
GTTTTTGCAGATAAGCGTTATTATAAGCATTCTCCACAGCTAGGCGAAGCTTCTCCAGTTTTTCCCCGGCCTCCACCTGGTCATAATTGAAGTAAAACCGGCGATAGGCACCATCGAGTGTCGACCAATCCTGACGGTAGTTCGTCACCGCCTCACGAATCCCCCGCAGCGGCAATGCCGATGCAAAGCGATTGATCCCCCGTAGCAGGTAGTCGGCCTCACCCAACAACTGATAATGAAATGCAAAATCACGATAATAATGCGTTCCCTGACGGATTTTTTCGGACAAGGCAGCACCCTCCGAGTTGGAGGCCCCCTGTACAAGTGATTGGGCAAGCTTGCCGATAATCAGTACATCGATTTCCCGGAAAGCGTCGCAAGCCAGCAACGCGGCCGGTTCATATTCAGCCATAACCGTTTTTACCCGCAGCTCTTCGGCAACATCTGCTGCCACCTGTCGATAGGCATCTGTATACAGCTGATTATGTAATAAATTGCTGACAAAAACCGTCACATCGTTGACCCGTGTCCCGATTAGTGAAGCCCAAGCCTTAGGAGCTTCACCTTGCAAATTCTGCACCGTGTATGTTGCCAGCAAGCAAATGGCCAGGCCACGCAAACCCGGCGCATCAGCTTGGTATCCGTAATGACGGGCACAGCCTTCCCAAAAGGCCGGCTCAATCCCCATTTTACTAAAAGCAGCCAGATATTTATTGTTTTCCGGTTGCCACTCCAGCAAGACCCGGCGAAGGACTTCGTCAAAACTAAGGGACGGGCTGCCACACAGCACGCACAGCATAGCCAGATCGACACTGCTTTCCGTATACAAATCAACAGCCAAAGCCGCGAATGGCTCTAAATATTTTTGGTAGCGGAAAAACAAGGGATACCTTTTAAGGTGCGTTCGCAATGCCATAGGAATGCCCAGCTCCTCCATCGTCATCGCCAAGCGGTCCGCCGTAAATATGCGGGAATAATAGACCGTATCGGCAAGATGATTGTCCCGGTCGGCCGGCCGGGGGAAAGGGGCGTACACAAGGAAATTTGCCTCCGGCGCCTCTACTTCGAGGAACCACTTGGTATAAAAGCTGTTGCCCAAAGAAAGCTGATGCAAGCTGGCATTGGCAAAATACAGAGTATCCACTGTATCGGCAAACTCCGCTTCATCGTCATACCAAAAAACAATTTGCCGCTGGTCCGCGGCAAAAATGCCATTTAATTTATCTTGAATGGCCTTAATATCCACCCCATAGCCCCCCGTTATAATATGTGCAGTTAACTTCTAAGTATATAAAATCACGCTGCTTTATATCAAAATTGTAGCAGTGAATTTCTTTTTATTGAATAATGTCTTCAATTTTTTCAGTGCAGTCACTGCGGACACACTCTAAATTAATCCTCTGCTTCAAATAGTGTCGCTTGATATTATCAAAATTGCGGTGCATTTTAGGCACGCTGGTACTTACTATTCTTCCGTGAATAACTACACCAGGCATATCGCGGCGCAGTTTTTCAATACTTCCTTCAAGCTGATCTGCCGCGTGATCGATATCTTTCCCCTTCAATTCAATAAAAATTCCATGGGTTCGCCCAGTCTCATGGATCATCAGCAATTTATCACATTTTTGCTCTGCCCCTCTAATCAAGCCCTCATCAACAGTGTAAAGGGAGCAAGGCAGTTCGGGCGTGGTGTTGATAAAAAAAATCCGCCGCCCATGTTCACCTCTAACTGAAATCTTTTTGCGCGTATTAAACCTGAATTCATGGCATATTCCCTGACAAGCAGCAGAAGCATCGCGCCAGCATTGACTAAATGTAGCACATTTCATTTTGACAGCCCTGCTTCCAATCGCATTAGCTGATCCGTTAGGGTATAAATTTCATCGGAAACGCTATCTATTTTTTCGGCCTTGATCTGCCCACTCTTATGGTCAATTAATTCGACAGATCGGA
>CAZWXO010000033.1:2213-2752 GCA_964637885.1 uncultured bacterium | reverse complement strand
TGCAATATCAAGGCGAAACTGCGGATTAATAATATTACTATCTGTATCCTCAACCATCCCCGAATATAACAACAAATTAGCCGAAGTTAAAATGTAGGGACTGTGGGTAGTCACCAACACTTGGCTGCCCGTGGCATTAATGGTTAAGGCGATCATTTCCATTAACCATTTTTGCGTTTCCGGGAAAACATGGGCCTCAGGCTCTTCAATTACTAAAAAGCGTCTTTTATTATCTAGAATCATTTCAAATAAAACCAATAGAATTATCAGAACTTCCTGTTGCCCCGATGAAGCCTTGGCAATCGAAATTGATTTTTTGGGAGAAAAATAAATACGCTCATCTGTCCCCTTGTAGCGATAACTTCCCACCAATATTTTTTCAATTAACAAAGCCGCCTGCTCTGCCGCTTCTAGGTTGAAATCGTGGGTGGCCAAACGCTGATACTCTAAAATCATTTCCTGGGGTGAACCCTTAAAACGCCCCTTAATCGAAGGCAGCTTTAATAACAACTGGCTTGAACTTGGGTCAGTTTTAATAT
>CAZWXO010000033.1:846-2203 GCA_964637885.1 uncultured bacterium | reverse complement strand
GGGATAAACATGCGATGGTCAGCTTCTTCCCCCATGTCGAAGTCAGTTTGGGTAAATATGTTGCTTAACCATTGCTTGGCCGGAATATCAAACCTGAAACTAGGCAATCCGGCTTCATTTACAATGGTGATTTTCCCTTGACCACTTTGGTATTCCAAGTTGAATTTACCCAAATCATCGGTGCTGCCGAACACATTTATAAAAGCTTTGGCTAATTCTTTATTCATTTTATCGTCATAGGTATTATCTACATCATTGATATACTTTTGGACAGATATATCGATTGCCGCAGCCGCTTGGCCGATTAAAACCGGAATGCCGACAAAAAAATAACACACCTTGGCGATAGTGCTCTTACCAGTGGCCTGCTGGCCGATCAAAATTAGAAGCTTCTTATCAAGCTCCACTGTAAAATTTTTTACCGGCCCGAAATCCCGAATAATTACTTTTTCCATCCCGACTACCCCCACAATTTGTATTCCTGTAAATGATTAATATTGTAATAAAACTAAATCAGTGTTGCCTTCACAAATCAACGCTGCTTTCATTATCTCAGCTCCATATCATGATCAAATCGCAATTTGCTCGCCTCAGCCCCATCCAAGATCCGTCCCAGCGTTTTATCCTGCTGCTTTGCCAAGGTGATAATCCTGATTGGGTCATCAGACAAAAACTTTTTATCAGATTTTAAAATAGTATCAACTACCTCCTGGTTATGCGTCGTGATAAAAAGCTGCACGTTGAATTTTTGACCTGCCATAAACAAGAACTGCAAGACATCCTGCAAGGCCGAAGCGTGAATCGAAGTTTCGATTTCGTCTATCAAAAGAATGCCGTCTTTTGCTTCGGCAATCCCATTTGCCAGCACAATAATTTTTTTTATTCCATCACCGTAGGTTGAAAGGGGCATGTAACCGGTGAGCTTATGTTCGATAACCAGATTATCAGCACCGCGTTCTTCTTTAATAATCCGCAAGTCAATAATATTCGGGTCCAAGCCTTGTAAAACGGATACAACATTGTCTTTAAGCTCTGGGTTGCGGATAATGCGCGTCACTGAATTACCCAAAACATGCTCAACGGCTGAAATATAAGCCATTTTAATTACTGTATTTTTTTTGCCTGTTTGAATTAAATCATATTTATGCAGCATAAAATGTTTTTGTTGCAGGGCATTGTTATTTTCTCCGTTACGAAAGGCCAATTCCCCGACAAAGCAGTCAACTTCCTCTTCGCGCTGGTCTGCTAGATCCTTGTCCCTTTTCCCGACAAATCTTGCGACAGCGGTTAAGTCAACCATCATGCGCTCTATCTCACCCCAAATGGCTACTTCAATTTCCGTAGCCTCCTGCATGGC
>CAZWXO010000033.1:0-836 GCA_964637885.1 uncultured bacterium | reverse complement strand
TATAATGAATTTTGTTAAATAAATTTATAAAGGAATCGTACAGTGACGAATTCATACCAAATCGAAGGTACTCCCGCATCCGCGCAACCCTTACCGCCGTCCCGATTTCTTCGGGGCTGCTAAGTAACATTAGGCCCTCCAGCACGCTTGTTTTACCGCAATTATTCGGCCCGACAAAAACATTAATATCGGCAAGATCGCTGAGGTGCAGTTCTTTGATTCCCTTAAATGATTGAATCCTAAAAGATGAAAAGTGCTGGGCCATCCTTACCACCTCGCCAGTTTTTTCTCTATTGTAACCTATATTTTTGCTAAAAGATCAATTGTCCGTTCGCGTTTGCCTTCAGTGCTAACGGGGATGCCTTGGAATTTTGCGTAATTGACGACGACGCCGTCGTCAAGGTCAAGATCAATGCGCTGGCTGGCCACGTAGCCTAGAGCTTCGTCGTAGCTGCGGGTTTCAGCTAATTGCCTAGTGAGCTTTTCCAAACGCTTGCTTGCTTTGGCTTTCTGGGCATTGCTGGCCCCCTCCTGCACCATTTGCGCCTCCTCCCGGGCCTCTTCCAGCATTTTTTGCAAGGGATGCAAATACGAGGTTCGAACCCGCCCCACGGTGTCGGGCTCGTAGCGGTGCAGGTAAATCAGCGCTTTAAAGCCGTTTTCCTTGCCGCTGTCAAAGAGCCAATAGATGGGGCGTTTTTGGTAGATTTTGACGTGGTCTTTATAAAAATCCTTGAGGAAATAATTGCGGATAACTTCCCGGGGGTCGGCGGTGCTGCCTAGGGCCTGTGCGATAAAAGCCAGGTTTTCCTCAAGGGTGTCGTCACCGTAGACGG
>CAZWXO010000032.1:0-21410 GCA_964637885.1 uncultured bacterium | reverse complement strand
TTCGATTACTTCGTTTGGCATTTCAACACCTCCGCTGGAAAATTCATTTCCCATTATTTTATCCGATAAATTTTCTTTGCTTTACAGCAAAATCTGTTCTAGCACCTCTTGCAGTTCATCATTCTCTACTGCATCCGTATAAGATTTTAGCCCCATCCCCCTTTCACTAATTTCGTCATCATAGTGGATGATCCCTAGCAGTTTATCTTGATCGATATATCCCCGAATGAAAGATGCATCTTGATCACTTCTGACCTTATTGGCAATATATTTGATATTTTCGATTCCTAATTCTCTGGCAAGCTTCTCCACAGTTCGACCCGTTTCCATACTGGCTCGACCCGGCTCGACGACGATGATAATCATATCAACGCCCCTGGAAGTTCCCCGCGTCAAATGCTCGATACCCGCGCCCATGTCCATAATGATGTACTCGTTGCTATCGAGAATCAACGACATGACTATTGCTCGCAAGAAAGTATTTTCCTTACAATAACAGGCAGAACCTCCCTGTTTGATCCCACCCATCCGCAGGAATTTAATTCCCCCGGCGTCAATGCTGTATTTTGCGGCAACATCTTTGACCGAAGGGTTAAGAGTGTACATTGCGCCGTCACCAGCTAGTGCTTTAATTTCATCCTGCATTTCAATGATCGGCTTAACTAAACGTAATTCTTCTTCCGAGAGCCCAAGGGCTAGTCCCAGGCTACTATCAGCATCGGCATCGACAGCAAAAACTTCCTTGCCTGCTTGGTGCAGAAGCCGCGCGAGATTAGCTGAAATGGTTGTTTTGCCAACCCCACCTTTGCCAGACACAGCAATTTTCATTTGAACACCGCCTTAATCCTTAAGGTTGTGCAGCTGACCCATTAATTCATAAACCGCAAAACTACCAGCTACCACAATATCCTCAACATGCAAGAACGAAACAACTGTTTCGTCAAAGAGAACATTCCCCGAGTTGGGGACCTCTTCATCTCCTTGCCATAGAACCATACATACAGGCAATTTTGGAAAGACATCCACTTTAACACTGGCGTGGCCTAAGGCCAATTTTTGTCCACCCATTCGCTGTGCACAACGATAGAATCCATCATGGTTATTCCCAAAAACCTTCACCAAAGGGTTAATCGCTCTTTTTTGAAAGTTTGGATAGTAAACACTCCCATTGGGAATCTGACGGTATGAAATTAGAGTACCTGTTAAATCTCTAGGCTTAGCAGTTAAAAGATAGTGCAAAATCAACACCTTGACTGTTGTGGTGACTTCGGCGCCATCCTCGGCTTCCACCGTTCCTGTTAATCTCTTTACATAGTAGGTTTTATTCAAATAACAAACGCTCAGGGTTTGGGTGCTCTCCTCGTATGCTGCCCCAGCATTAAAAACGATGGCCACTGGATCAACTTTAGCTATTTCTTCACATGCCAGTGCATATGCGGCCTTATAACCATTAACTAAATTAGATTCAAGCTCGATAATCATCACACCCCGAAAAAAATTCACAGTGAAAACATATTTTACTTACTTTACAAGCGGGGAAATCTGCACTAGTTGGTGACACACGCCTCCAACCAGGATTTCCCCGCTTATACAGTCCCAAATTTTTAAAAAAAACTACTTCACAAAAGAACCTACTAATTCCGAAGCAGAAGCGGCATCAGGTGCAAAACCATCAGCACCGATTTCTTTAGCGAAATCACTGGTTACAGGAGCACCACCAATGATAACCTTGACAGAGTCGCGCAAGCCGGCTTCAGTCAAAGCATCGATGGTATCTTTCATCGCAGGCATTGTCGTTGTCAGCAAGGCAGACAGGCCGACAACGTCGGGTTTGTGTTCTTTGACAGCTGCGACAAACTTATCTGGAGCAATGTCAACGCCAAGATTGACGACTTCATATCCACTGCTCTCCATCATCATCGCAACAAGGTTTTTGCCGATGTCATGCAAATCACCCTTTACGGTGCCGATAAGAACTTTGGCAGCAACAACGATATCAGCTTCGGCGATTAAAGGTTTGACAATCTCAACGCCAGCAGCCATCGACTTGGCGGCCATCAATACTTCAGGAACAAACATATCGCCGGCCTTAAATCTGGCGCCGACAACGTTCATGCCTGCAATCAAGCCCTTGTTAATAATGTCGATTGGCGGGGTTCCGGCAGCTATGGCTGCTTTAGTGCTTTCCACTACTTGGTTGACGTTTCCGGAAATTACGGCGTTACTTAATGCATCGAAATTTGACATTTTGGTACCCTCCCGTTTTCTTTTCTTTAATATATTTCACCCCTGCCGGAGTAAAAGTCGATAGGTTATTTGTTGCGATGTCTCGTGATATAGCTCATGCAGTATTCATCGCGAGCAACCAAAGCATCGGAAGCGATAGCAAGATCCATGATGGTGGGGTCGAGGGGATCCATGATTACTCCGTCCATACCGTTAGCGACACACATAACAAAGAAGGCCTGATTCAAAAGCTTGCGATTAGGAAGGCCGAAAGAAACATTGCTAAGACCGCATGTCGTATGAATGCCAGGATATTTGGTATGAATAGCGCGCATCGCATCTAAAACTTCGTTACCAAAGTTAATATTGACACTAATCGGCTTAACCAGAGGGTCGAGGAACATGTCTTCAACCTTGACACCAGCCTTGGTCATATTCTCAACAAGATAATCTGCTACTCTGATACGATCTTCGGCAGTTTCAGGCATGCCAGTATCATCCATACATAAACCAACTACCCGCGCGTTATATTCAGTTACCAAAGGCAGGATTCTATCGAATCTGTCTTTTTCCGCTGAAATTGAATTAATCAAAACCTGTTTTTTGCAAACCTTAATCGCAGCTTTAATCGCATCTGGATTGGGGCTATCAAGGCACAGAGGCGCATCTACGGCATCCTGCACCACTTCTGCCAGCCATGTCAGGCACTCGGCCTCATCATGCACGTGAGTGCCAGCATTGACGTCAACATAAGTTGCCCCAGCTTCGACTTGCTTTCTTGCCAAGTCCTGAATAAATGCTACATCCCGACTGTCAACCGCAGGACCAACCGCTTTGCGGCTTGAGTTAATTAATTCGCCGATAATTACCAAAATAATTCCTCCTCAAAATAATTTCTGGCGCAATCAAAACGCCAATCTCCCATGGGCTTAAACTACTACACGCCCATCGTCATTTATATATGCAATTACCATACCAGCCAAATCTACTAGAAAGAGCACCAAGTTTTGTAACTATTTAAGCCTAACTATTCGAGGGAAACAAGTCACCGATAAATCAATGAGTCATTTTTAATTTGTCCGCCTCGCGCCAACTAGAATATTTTCCCCAGCATCACTCCTCAGAATCAGCTTCCCTGCCTAGATGTTTCCGGATTAAACGACTGGCTTTACTCTGGCTTGTCTTAAGCGCTTTAGCAACAGCATACGAACTGCCATGATTTTTATACGCATCGAGAATTAAACTTTTCTCCATTTCGTCCAAAGCTTCTTCTAACCCGCCTTCGCCTGTCATCACGTAGGAAGGTTGGCTATCCTGCTGAATACTCTTGGGTAAGTATACTTCCTCGATAACCTCGTCTGGAACCATAACCACTAGGCGTTCGACGGCATTTTCTAATTCACGCACATTGCCTGGCCAAGAATAATTCAACATAATATTGAGACACCTCGGCGATATTTTGTGCGCCATCTGGTACTTGTCATTAAACTTCTCTAAAAAATAATTGATTAGCGGCAGGATATCCTCCGACCTCTCCCGTAAAGGTGGGACTTCTAGCTCAAAAATATTCAGGCGATAGTACAAATCTTCTCTGAACTCACCTTTGCGCATCATCTCTTTAAGGTCACGATTAGTAGCTGCCACGATTCGACAATTAACATTCTTTGTCTCGCGCCCACCCACAGTGAAATATTTTTTCTCTTGGAGGGCGTGGAGTAGCTTAGCCTGCAAACGAACAGGAATCTCGGCAATCTCGTCTAAAAATAAAGTGCCTTCATTGGCGAGTTCAATCATGCCAATCTTCCCTTTTTCGTGAGCGCCGGTAAACGTACCACCGGAATAACCAAAAAATTCTGATTCCATCAGTTCGGCTGGAATTGCTGCGCAATTTATCACGATAAATGGTCCATTCTTGCGTGGGCTGTTTTTGTGGATGTTGACGACTAAAACACTTTTTCCGGTCCCGGACTCACCCGTTAACAAAACTGTCGAATCAGTGGCAGCAATTCGTTGAGTCATCTCCATCAATTGGAGCATTTTTGTACTCTTGCAGACAAAATCTGCATAGCGCAGTTCTTTTTTCCGTAGCTGATCCACCTCGGACTTGTAACGACTCAAGAGATGTTTACTGATTTCCAATTCATGAGTCAATCCTTGGGAATCAGAAACATCGCGGGAGTTTTCAATGATCATCTCGATATTGCCCGCCTCGTCAAAAACCGGAGTTGCTGTTGTCAAAAGTGTCTTCCCTAGGCAGGTCTTCTGTTCAACTGTCAGGCTGGTATTGTTCTTAAATACCAATGGACTCAAACGAGGGCTCCAGTATTTTTTTCGGGAAAGCTCTTTCGAACTTTTGCCGATAATGTCGACAGGATCAACACCAAAATGTTTTTTACACGCCTCATTGACATAGACAACAGTTCCGTTAGCATCAGTCACATAAATCTCATCGTGGGAATTATCTAGAATTTTTTTTAGGGTAGCATAGTCTAATTCTATTCCTTCCCGATGTGCATCATTCGTCAAGTGAGTACCCTCCCCTATGGAACTGATCAAAAGTCAGTGCGCAAATTATGTATACACTGCTTTCAATGATATCACTCGAACACGCACTATGCAAAGCTCAACGACACATTATTAAATGATATTTTATCTCTTTTTTAAAAAAAACAAAGCCATACAGCAGCGTTCCCACTGCCGTATGGCTTTATCATTTTTCAGACAACAACCTTGGTTTACAAAACTTTTTACTTTTTCAGCAACTCCAAGACCTTTGTTACTCCCTCAGCGGCATCTTCAGCATAAGCATCGGCACCGATTTTGTCAGCCCAGCGCTGCGTGCAGGGGGCTCCGCCGACAATAGTTTTGTACTTGTCGCGCAAACCTCGCTTTTTCAGCTCTTTTTCCAATTTTTCTTGATTAGGCATGGTTGTCGTTAAAAGTGCGCTAGTGCCGATAACCTGAGCCTGATGTTTTTCAGCCTCTTCAATAATTTTGTCCACTGGCACATCTCGTCCCAGGTCAATGACTTCAACACCCTGGGTCTGAATCAATGCAACGGCAATACCCTTACCGATATCATGGACATCACCCTCGACCGTCGCAAAAATCATTTTCCCGATTTTATCAGCCGATTGACCCTTAATCGCTTCGTCGAGCACTGCCGCAGCAGCCTTCATTACTTCGGCGGACAAAATCATCTCCGGCAGGAAAACCTCACCCCGACTAAATAGTTCGCCAATCTCTCTAATGCCGACACTGTAGCCATCTGTTAAAACCCTAACCGGGTCAACACCCTCAGCGAGAGCTTGTTTAGCAACGCTGACAGCCTTTGCCTCGTCGATATCGATAATCGACTTCTTTGCATCAGCTAAAATTGATTCCAAACTCAAATGAATCCCCTCCAATTATTATAATCCAGCTCGTTCCTTAAAACGTTCCACGGAATTGATTTTAATTCCAAGTATCCGGGCAATATTGAATTTTGCTTCCACGCCTTTTGGTGATTTATTCAAGTCAAACGACCGTCCTAGGCCATTTTCGGCTCGAACTTCGAACATCACGTCAGAATCGCTCAATTCAATTGGCTTAACGCCCAGCTTCTCTGCAACATATTTCTTGGCATCGTCGATCTTCATGCTCTTGGAAAGCTGCATCCGTAAAACCAGATCTCCGGCTGTTCGGATACCGCTCATGCAAGAAGATACTGCGTGGGCGACTTCTAGACTAAAAGTATCGCCAACGCCAATCTACAAACCGTCTGCTTTGCCAATTTCAATCAAAGCCTTGTCGGCGCGAGTAACCGCATCAATTGGCGGAATCTCGCTCATGGGGATACCGCCGACTCCCATGCCAACGTTAACATGCACAGGAATCTGAGAAGCCTCGGTACAAGCCTTGACAAAAGTTACAGTTCTAGCGATATTCCAAGGAAAAGATTTGCTTGTATTCGTATTGACGACGGCACCAAAGATATTAGCACCAGCCTTTTCTGCCAATTTAACTTGCTTGTGCGGATAAAGGCCCGCTATCTTTGTTCCATCGTATTCCAGCTTACCATGCATGCCCAGAACAAATTCCCCCGCAGCTCCCATTTCCACACCTAAGTCCGGATACAATTCCTTGATTTTCTCCGTTGCCAGCAGTCCTGCCAAGAAATCAGCGTCACCGGAAGCGCCACATGTATCCAAATTAATTCCATCAGCACCGGCAGCGTACATTTCCCCTGCAACAAAAACAATATCCCTGACAGCATGTTCAACGGCTTCTTCCTGCGCCGCTCTTGCTTCGTCGATCTTTGCCATCGGGAGCAACTCAGCCCAATTCTCTACCGGGCCATCAGGCTTTGTGTAAAGACCGAGGTTAGGCATCGAACCATAAAGCACTGGCATCACGGAATTGAGCTGCGCCAATTCCATTACCGGCGTCTCGTTATGAACTATTTGTTTAACTGCTTTATAGCTGTAATCCATATTCCCGATATCAACCGAATCAGCGCCCAACACCTTTTCACTTACCATAACTGCCATCGAGCGCTCCATTGCGATATTGGCATGATAAGTCATCTTGCAGCTTCCCGAGTCCGAAGTGCTGACTACCTCACGCCCTCGCTCGACTCCCACGATATTGCCCGGCATTGTGACAATATCAAACAGATAGTCCATCTCTGCCTGGGTGATCTCGGGAATCTTACCTCGATCAGCTGCGTCTTTGACACCCTCAAGAATGTCGGCCTTAATTTCTTCTGCTGTCATGTAGACACCGGATCCGTCTCCCATTCGTGTAAAAAATTCGCCCAATTTCGTGCCCTCCCTTTCCTTTACTTGCAATTTTTCTTGCATTAGTCATTGCCATTGGATTGTATTGCGCTCTAAAAAAAACAAAATGATCAAGCTCATAAAAGTTGTATGCAATTGATGTATACAATCTCATGAGGATAGTATAATGGATGCAACTCAAAAATTCAATCTGTTTTTTAGAACTCGATACTTCACCGGGATATCGGATCTCATCCCTCCCAATGCAAAAAAATAGCCAGGCAAACGCCTGGCCAAATACAAACTTTCTATTTTTCGCCACCACAAGGTTTTGAAGGCGAAGGCATTAACTTAATCTTGCAGTCCTCACACACCATCTGCCCACCAGCCTCATACATTTCTTCTTCGGGAACTTCTGCTCCGCATTTCGGACATTTTGCCATTAGCATACCCCTCCATTCATTTATTAAGATCCGCCACTCGCGGCGTCCCTTGTAGCCCTATTATAGCACCGGAGGAGGACATTTTCACCCACAATTGAAAATTCCCGTATGCGAGAAATTATCCGCCTTGCAAAGCATTTACTGCTGTATTATTCGGTACTTCTCACGAAAAAAAACGCTTCGCAACAATGAGAATTGTTGTATTAGGTGGAATCAAAGACGCGTATTTTTGAACTAGAATAGCAAAATCTTACCAAAAACTCCCGAAAAATTGTGCTATAATGCCAACAAAGTCACCCCTCGTTATTGAAAATTTTTGTGAACGACCAGTCGCGTCGACAACTTTTAAAAAGGAGAGAACACATGCAATACGATTTGATGAGCCTGCGCAAGGCATTTGCTGCCGAAAACTATATCTTTGATGAGGATTTCCTGCTCACGGTTTATTTAGCACTCAAACTCAACAAACCTCTTCTCGTGGAGGGAGCTGCCGGCGTGGGCAAAACCGAAACTGCCAAAGTCTTGGCCAGCATCTATGCCACTCCGTTGATTCGTCTGCAATGCTACGAAGGCCTCGATGAAACCAAGGCTCTTTACGAATGGAATTACCAAAAGCAACTACTCGACATTCAGATTAAAAAGGATTCTGGTGCGCAACTAGAGGTTAAATCACTTTTCTCGAAGGATTATTTGTTGGAACGGCCTCTACTAAAAGCCATTCAATCGGAAAAAACCAGCGTGCTGCTCATTGACGAGGTTGATAAAACGGACGAGGCCTTCGAAGCTTTCCTCCTCGAACTTCTCTCGGACTTTCAAGTGAGCATCCCGGAATTAGGAACAATTACAGCGGCAACGCTACCTGTGATTGTCTTGACAAGCAACGCCAGCCGCGAGCTATCCGACGCTTTAAAGCGTCGCTGCATTTATCTTTATCTCGACTATCCCAGCATCGAAAAAGAAACCAAAATCCTTCATGTCAAAGTACCAGGCCTCGATGCCAAGCTTTCAAAGGAAATCGCGGCTGCCGCTAATTATTTACGCAACCACGCTGCCATGCACAAAAAGCCATCGATTGCAGAAACTATTGACTGGGCTGCCGCCTTGGTTTCTTTAAAGGAACCCAAGCTCAGCGCTGACACGATCCAAAAAACATCAGGTGTCATTTTTAAGAACAAAGACGATATGCACATCTTTACCCAGGAAAAAGAGGTAGACGCTATGCTATCCACGACTCACGGAAAAATGCCGCGGAGCGAGCACGATTGCTCATGCCCTGGGAAAATGTCCGATGAATAAACCAACTTCCACAAAGATAGCGTGCGAGACCACACCAAATGAGATCGACACAGTGTACCGTAATATTTTATATTTCATCTTCCTAATCAGGAAATCCGGAGTTACAATCAGCACTGCGGAAATAATCGATGCCCTGAACGGGCTAAATATTGTCAGCTTGCTAGATAGGGAACATGTCCGAACTGTATTACGGGCAACTCTGATCAAAGACTCCAGCTCGTTGGTCATCTTTGAAAATGCTTTTGCTTTTTTCTTCGCACCCATCGACCTGCACTCGCAGATTGTTGAGGAGAAAATTCAACAAAGACAACGACGTCAAGCATCAATCACAGATTTTTCCGAAGACCTCGAATTTCAGGGCGAACAATTGGATCTCACCGAAGAGCAAAAAATAATTTATGCCAATCTAGACGAAGATGAACAACAAAATATCCGGGACTTTCTGGAGAAAGCCTCTGGCGGGGCAAATGTCCGCGAATCGTTTCGCTCAATCATTCAAAACATGATTTCCGGCAAACTTAACCAACAAAAGACTCGCCTGGAGAACCTGGGCAAGGACTTATCCAGCCCTTTCAGTTCTGAACAAGACGAGGTGCAAGCCGCCCTCGACGCCATTGCTGACTCGATTAAGGACCAAGAAAATTCTGTTTTTACTGCCGATATGTCAAAAATCAGCGACGAAGAACTTAGGGAAGCTATCATCCTGATCAATCATTTCACCCGCAAGCTCGCCGTCTTGATCAATCGAAAATTCAAACAGTCAAATAAAAAAAGCAAGCTGGACTTCAAGCGCACAATTCATGCTAGTGTCGGATTTGGCGGCATTCCAATCAATCTAAAATATAAAAAACACACAGCTGAAAAACCAAGGGTTATTTTTATCTGCGACGTCTCAGGTTCGATGCATCAATACTCACGGTTTTTGATGCTGTTGATGTATGGCATGAGCAATGCTTTAAATTCGCTAGAAGGTTTTATTTTCTCCGATTCTTCGGAAAAGATTAGTCATTTGATGCGTCAGGCAAAGCGAACTACGCCAGAGCAAATGCTAGAAACAGTTTCATTGAGCCAATGCTGGGGGGGATCGACTAACTTCAATCTTTCCCTGGGAAATATATTAGATCGACACTCCTTTGATTTTCATAAAAATACGATTGTATTGATCTATAGCGATGGCAAAACCGAGCAGCACCAGCAGGCGGCTGATAAAATGGCGACTATCCGCCATCGCGTTAAAAAGATTATCTGGCTCAATCCGATTAAACAGAAAGACTGGGACAAGATTCCCCAAATAGAAGGCATTAAATCCCACTGCACAATGTTTGAATGCACTACCCTGTCTAGCCTGCAGCATATTATCAAAGCACAGTTTGAGGCCTTGAGTTAAAAGCTCTACTGATCTTGGCTATTAATAAAAAAAGGTTCTCCAAAATATGGAGAACCTTTTTTTATTAATAGCCGCAGCTAAATTCTGTACATAGAATAATCTTCAGTCCGGAAACTAAGCTTCTTTTTTAGGAGTTGCCTGGGGCTCAACCTGCATACTTCCAACCGCTGAACGACGAAACTTGAGTTCTACATCATCAGCTACCTGTAAAAATACCCGGTCATCCTTAATATTTGTAATTTCACCATAGATACCGCCAATAGTGATAACCTTGTCGCCAATCTTCAATGCCACCAGCATCGCTTCGCGAGCTTTTTTCTGCTTGCGCTGCGGAAGAATCATAAAGAAATACAACACCGCAAACATCAGGATAAGGAAGCCCCAACTCATAACCTGTGGATTGTCCAATACAAGCCACATCCTTTCATTAATTAATTGCGAGGGTAATTATCACACATCAGCAGGATATCTGTCAAACATCCCGCCCAAAACTAAGCCGTCATTCTCTATTTTGTCCTTCAGACACTACTATAAATCTAGCCTCGCTTCGGAAAACATAAAATCTGTCAGAGTCGCATCTTGGTTTGGTAGTAGTCAAATGCATTAGGTATACCGCTATCAGATAGGACAACAAATTATTCACCTATTAAAATATTCCTAACGTATCCTTCGCTTCACTTAAAGAGCATTGGCATCTTTCTCAATTTTGTTTCTCCTCGTCCAATGCTTTAACGCACTCAGTATAGGGAGGTACAGATTCTACTCCTTTACCTACCATAAATGCATTAAACTTCGACATCGTCTCACGGCTTAAAACGTGCTCCATCATGCACGCCTCTTTCTCGGCGACGCCAAGCTCGACACCGAGAATATCGACGAGAAAATCTCGTAAAAGCCGGTGCCGACACTGCACTCTCCCGGCGTAAGCGAAGCCCTCCTGCGTCAGACTGATTGCTCCATAGCTTTCCTGCAACACCATGCCAAGTTTTTTGAGCTTGGCAATGGTTTGTGAAACAGTCGGCTTGGCAACTTTAAGTTGCTGAGCAATATCCGTTACGCGGATGATATGTTCTTTTTCCTGCAAGTCCAACATGACCTCCAGGTAGTCTTCCAAAGCCGGCGACAACGACGTTGCGTGTTGCACTCAACCCACCTCACTGATTAAAGTTATGTAAAACTAACTTTGTGATTACAAAGTAAACTATGGCGGACGAAATGTCAAGGCGTGAAGTAGAAGTTAACAAAGAGCCCGCTCCACAGCTGCGACTGCGTGCAGCTGCATTGTATCAAAGATGGGAATATCGATATCTTTAGAACGCATCAAGAGTGGGATTTCCGTGCATCCAAGCACTATCCCCTCTGCTCCTGCCTCGCGAAGACGATTAGAGACATCTATAAATCGTTGTCTGGACTTCTCCGAGACAATTCCCTGGCAAAGCTCAGTGTAAATAACTTGATGGACCGCCTCGCGATCTGCATCATCGGGAATAATCGTTTCAATAGCGAAATTCTCCATCAGTAGCTTTCGATAAAAATCCTGCTCCATGGTAAACTTTGTGCCCAACAGACCAACTTTTTTAATTCCTCGTCGCTGAATCTCGATGCCAACGGCTTCGGCGATATGTAAAATTTCAATACCTGCCCCCTCAGCCACAGCATCTGCCATTTTATGCATCGTGTTGGTGCAAATTATTACAAAATCAGCGCCTCCAGTTTTTAAGATTTTGGCGCAGTTAATCATTAACTCTGTGAGCTCATCCCAATTGCCAGAGCGCTGATATACCTCGACTTCCGAAAATTCAACGGAGTATAACAAACATTTGGCTGAGTGAAAGCCACCCAGGCGCTGCCGAACTGCTTGGTTAATAATGCGGTAGTATTCCAAGGATGACTCCCAACTCATCCCACCGATCATTCCAATCGTTTTCATCTACGATACCTCGTCTCTCTCTTTAGCGTTCTTCAAAAGCATACAATGCAACTCCCTTTTTAAAAAAATGCCAAAACTAAAATAATCATAACGAATCTGTTAAAATGATACGGAGATTTATTTAAAATTGAAAGGTTTGAAGAATGTGAAGCAAGAAAAATTCGTGCCTCCCGTCGCAAAATGGCGGCAAATCTTACATGAAATAATTTTTGAAGCTGATACCCCTGCAGGCAAAGCCTTCGATATCGCCCTCATTTACGCCATCCTGATCAGTGTCCTCATCGTCTTACTGGATAGTATCAATATAGTCCATGCGCGCTTTAATGAATGGATTTTCTTGGCTGAATGGTTTTTTACCTTGCTATTTACAATTGAATATATCTGCCGAATCATCGCCGTCCGCTTACCTCGGCGCTATATTTTTAGTTTTTTTGGTGTGGTGGATTTACTATCGATTATCCCGACCTATTTGAGCGTCTTTTTCCCTGGAACCCATGTCTTAATCGTTGTCCGCGCCTTACGCTTGCTAAGATTGTTTCGCGTTCTGAAGATGGTGCGCTACGTGGAAGAATCAAATGTTCTGCTCCGCGCACTCGTCGCCAGCCGCCCTAAAATTACCGTCTTTGTCATGTCGATTATATCCATCAGCATCATTGTAGGCTCCATCATGTACTTGATTGAAGGCCCCGAAAACGGATTTACCAGCATCCCCGTGGCAATGTATTGGGTTATTGTTACTATTACTACTGTGGGATATGGTGACATCTCCCCGCAAACCCCTGTTGGTCAGATGTTAGCTAGTCTGCTAATGATCATGGCCTACGGGATATTGGCGGTGCCAACCGGAATCATTACTTACGAATTATCAAGAGCCGCTGACAATCCAGTCAGCACGCAAGCTTGCCCTTTTTGCGGCAAAGATGGACACGAGGTAGGCGCTGCCTTTTGTAAATATTGTGGCAATGCCCTGTAGCCTTTGAGCTGTCAACCTACTTTATCTTGCCGTTTTGGCAATTTGTAGCGACCGAGAAAATCATTTTTAAAATCAAGAAAACTTCCTGCAGCTAAATGCCTCCGAGACTCACTCATCAATCTTTCTAAAAACCGCAAGTTATGAATTGTCGTCAGACGAATACCTAAAATCTCTCCTGCCTTAATCAAGTGTCGAACGTATGCCCGAGAAAAGTTGCGACAGGCGTAACAATCGCATTCAGGATCGATCGGAGCGAAGTCTTCACTGAACCGGGCATTGCGCATCGACCACTGACCATCCTTGGTGAAAACTGAGCCGTTTCTCGCTATCCGCGTCGCCAATACACAATCAAACATATCGATGCCGCGAGAGATACCTTCTAAAAGACAGTCCGGCGAACCCACTCCCATCAAATAACGCGGTTTCTCCCTAGGTATCAGGGGGACAGTATAGTCCAAAACTTCATACATCACAGGTTTTTCTTCTCCGACGCTGAGCCCGCCGATTCCATAACCAGGAAAATCAAGATCGACGAGCTCTCTAGCACTCTTTTCCCGCAGATCTCGAAAAGCATTTCCTTGCACAATGCCAAAAAGTGCCTGGTTTTTGGAATTGCCAAAAGCGCTCTGACACCGCACGGCCCACCGAGTAGTTCGATCAGCGGCTTGTCTGGCGTATTCATACTCGCAAGGAATTGCCGTACACTCATCGAAAGCCATAATAATGTCAGCGCCCAAAGCCTGCTCGATTTGCATTACCCTTTCCGGGGAAAACATATGCCGCGAACCGTCGAGATGCGAAGCAAACATTACTCCTTCTTCACTGATCTTCCTCAGCCCATCCAACGAAAAGACCTGAAAGCCACCACTATCAGTTAAAATCGGTCGATCCCAATGCATAAATTTATGCAAACCGCCCGCGCGGGCTATTAATTCGTGGCCGGGACGCAAATACAAATGATAAGTATTTGCAAGTATTATCCCGGCGCCTACTTCTTTTAATTCGTCAGGTGACATGCATTTAACGGTTGCTTGCGTTCCGACGGGCATAAAAGCAGGGGTCCGGAAGCTTCCATGGGCAGTACTTACTTCACCTAGCCGGCCCAAGCACTCTGAGGACTGTTTGTTTAATCGAAAAGAAAAAGTCAATTACCTAGCCTCCTAAAACTAATAAATAAACATCGCATCACCAAAACTAAAAAAACGGCACCGCAAATCAATCGCCTCTTGATAGGCGCGAAGGGTGTTTTCTCTGCCGGCAAAAGCGCTAACTAACATCAAAAGTGTAGATTTTGGAAGGTGAAAATTTGTTATCATCGCATCGACACAGCGAAATTTGTAGCCCGGATAAATATATTTGTCGGTTAAACCCACTCCATCGACTAAATATCCAGCCTCGTCGGCGCAGGTTTCCAATGTACGAACCGAAGTTGTCCCAACGGCAATCACCCGTCCCCCTTTTGCCTTGCAATTATTGATGTTTTCAGCAACCTCACGGGACAACGCGTATTCCTCATCGTGCATTTTATGCTGGGTTATATTGTCTGCCGATACTGGGCGAAATGTTCCGAGGCCAACGTGTAAAGTTAGATAATTGATGGAAACATCCTTATCTTTAAGCTCTCGTAGCAATTTATCGGTGAAATGCAATCCAGCAGTAGGTGCCGCAACTGATCCCCCATTCTTGGCGTATACAGTCTGATAGCGCTGCTCATCCGCAATTGCTCGATGAATATATGGGGGGAGGGGCACTTCGCCGGCAATTTCAAAAAAATCTATGTCTTCAGAAGCTAGAGCGTCTACTCTAAGCAACTTCAATCCGTCTTCAGCATCGCCCGCAATCTTCACCTTGAAATTGCCGCGGGTGGTGACAACTTCTGTCCCTGTCTTTAGGCGTCGCCCCGGCCGCACCATCGCCTTCCATAATCCATTCTCTACTTGATTCAGAAAAAATAACTCAACTAGGCCACCGGTCTTTTCTTTGACCGCAGGAACACGCGCGGCAAATACCCGTGTATCATTCAAGACTAGAGCATCGCCGGGGTTAATAAATTGCACAATGTCCCTAAACAAATGCATCTGGGTGAGCCCACTGCAGCGTTCCATCAGCATTAAGCGAGACTCGTCACGTTTAAAGGACGGCTCCTGAGCGATTAGCTCATCCGGTAAAATGTAATCAAAATCGCACAATTGCAAAAACAAGCCCTCCTTAAGCTTAACGGCGAATAGAAAAAGCGTCCTCTTAGCAAGGACGCTTACCTTTTATCCAAGTTTAAACGTAAGCCAGATTATTCAACCGCATCATTTTTTTCTTCGTTTTCCTGGGTTGCTTTTTCGATTATTTTTTGTGGATCTCCACCAGCATTACTGATAACTTCAACAGGATTGCCATTTTTCATGTCTTCGGGATTGATATCCAGACCCTCTCCCTGGGCCGTCATCAAAATGACATATTTTCCAGTCGAAAGCCCCATGTCTTTGGCATCCTGGCGCGTCTGACTATCGACCTTGACTGTCGCAATATCGGTTTTAACGTTATCTTCAGCCAGTTTCTTTTCTGTACCACTTTTTACGTCCTGCTGGATTTTGTCAGTCACCTTTGTCGAAGCAGCTTTCACGTCTGCAGAAGAAACGGTAATCAGCAAATCAGCTCCACTTTTTCCGCTTTCTCTGACAGCCACACTAGCCAATTCCGCAGCAACGTCGGCTATTTTCCTATTCTTAAGATCGGTACCATAGATAACAGTTCCAATTTCTCCATCGTCGCTGATAATTTTGGTAACCCGACCCTCCTTGTCCACTGCAAATTCAACACCCGGAGCAGAGTCAAGGCTGACGTAAGCAACCACCTGAGAATCAGGCAATAAAGAAGGAACAAACATCATCAACGTCGCCAACAACGCAATGCCGGCTGCTGCATAAAGCTTGGGGAATTTTACCAGTCCCGCTTTAATCCTCCCGTTTCCGATGTCATTTCCATAAATCTCTTGACCAGGTTCAATTGGATGAGTAACGCGGATAACAGCAAAATCGCCATCTTCCGTTAAAACGGTAGCATGACGCCCGTCGACTTCGAGGACCACTGCTTTTTTACCCATTCGTCACCCCCCTTTCCTTTTAAGTTTGCGGAATTTTTATATATTCTCCTAAATAATGGTAATCACCCATTAGGACTATTGCCACCGCTATTATATACTTTCGTTGGCGTTCGACTGTTTTTGCACTACAATCGGCTAATTGAGTTAATTTTTTTATTGGGATTGTCCTTTTTTCGAGTAAAAATTGTTTCAACATTGGATTTCCAACGACAATCGAGGCCAATTCCATAGCGCGAAGCCTTGCATCCTCATGCTTTGGAGAACAATCGACAATCTCTTTAAACGTTATACCCATTTCCCCCAACTCTTCCGAAAAACGTTGAATCTCGTCACGGCGATCCTCTGCAGCTCGCTTTTCCTGGTGGATATCCTCAGCGATTTTATTTTCCCAGCTGGTGCTTTCTTTTTCCTCGTCCATCTCGACAAAATCGGAAGTTAGTATTTCCCCGTCCCGTCGAGACTCTTTGCGGAAAAAATCGATAAGACGACGCTTGATAACGTTTCGGGCAAACCCCAGAAAGCCGGCCTGCTTGTCGGGATCATAGGCATCAATGGCTTCATTGAATGCCATTAGGGCAATGCTGATTTCATCATCGTGGCCTATAATGAGGTACCTTCCACAGGTGTCGCTGGCGGCTGACAGGACAAATGGCCGATATTTTTCAATCAACTTGTTTCTTTTTTCTCCATCACCATTTTTTGCCGCGGTCAGTAAAACAATTAACTCATAAGGGGCCTCAGGCTTCACAATTTCTTCATTTTCCAAACAGCAACCCCTCCTTAATTTCGCTTAAAATGTAATCAAAAAATGCAACATAACTTCCCGAAGAAAAAACATATTAACTATATCGGGCAAGCTCAAGCTTTAAGCTCGCACCTCTTGTGATAGCGTTCCTCTTCGCTAAAAATGCACCCGCAGTATTTCTGCATATATAAATCCATCTCTCTGGCCTGCTTTTGGCCCTCGCGAAACAATTCACGAAAGTCATAATCAATGAATTTGCGCCCGGCTATTTCAGCGACCTGACGACCTTGGGTTACTATCCCATCAAAATTTTGATACGGGCTGATTAATAACGTCGTCGTAAACAGGCTGATTCCTAACTTTGCTGCCAATTCGGCCGTTGCCAGTAAACGCATACGATAGCATGCCAAGCAACGATTATCGACAGCTCCCGCAGTTTGAGCCAAGAAATCCCTGAGTCCGTATTGGCTCAAACTTGCTACTTCCACATTTTTAGCCGTCATTGCCCGAGAAAAAGCTTCACGCCGCGCCAAATATTCTAGGCTAGGATGAATATTGGGGTTAATAAAGCAGGCTACAGGCTCAAACTCCATTTGCCGCAACTGATCAATACAAGCGACAGCACAAGGACCACAACAGCAATGCAATAATATTCGTTGCGTTTGCATCAATCTTGGCCAAAAAGCGGATTAGTCACATTCTCCTGAGCTGGAACAATGCGCCCCAAGTGCTGATAACCGCGGGGAGTAATGATTCTTCCCCGGGGAGTTCGGCTCAAGAAGCCCAATTGCATCAAGTACGGCTCCAAAACATCCTCAATTGTTTCACTTGCTTCATTGGTCGAAGCAGCCAGAGTGTCGAGCCCGACGGGGCCACCTGAAAAAGTGTCCACAATTGTCAGCATTATTTTCCGATCAACGCTATCGAGGCCAAGTTCGTCAATTTCCAGCATCTCTAAAGCCTCTTTGGCTGATTTAGGATCTACCGACCCATTCCCCTTAACCTGGGCGTAATCCCGCACCCTTCGTAACAGCCGATTCGCTATTCGAGGGGTCCCGCGGGAGCGTCTGGCTATCTCTCTAGCACCACTTTCGTGGACCGGCACCTTTAGGATCCCCGCCGCACGAATCAAGATAGCCAGCAGTTCGTCCTCGTTATAAAACTCGAGGCGGTTAATCACTCCAAAACGGTCTCGAAGAGGCGATGTCAACAAACCAGCCCGCGTCGTCGCTCCGATTAAAGTAAATTTCTCCAAGGAAAGGCGAATCGAACGCGCCGATGGACCTTTGCCGACAACAATGTCGAGAGCGTAATCTTCCATTGCCGGATACAAAATTTCTTCAACAATGTTATTTAGACGATGTATTTCGTCAATAAAAAGAATCTCTCCCGGCCCCAAATTTGTCAGGATGGCGGCCAAATCACCCGGACGCTCTATAGCTGGTCCGGAGGTGATGCGAATATTGACCCCCATTTCAGCGGCGATGATACTAGCCATCGTCGTCTTACCTAGGCCTGGCGGTCCATACAAGAGAACGTGATCAAGGTTTTCTGATCTTGCCAGAGCGGCATCGATAAATATCCGCAAATTCTGTTTGATTTTTTCCTGCCCCACGTACTCGGCAAACGTTCTCGGTCGTAGACTAAGTTCACTGGCATCTTCGCTGATTATCTTCGGAGTAATTAATCTCTCGTCCATCCTTATCTCCTCTGCTCATCCAGCAAGGTCAGCGCCTGGCGAATAATTTCTTCGGCGCTATGCTCAGCGCTGATTTCAGGGAGAGAAGCTAACGCCTGCCGGGCTCGATTGGCTGTAAAGCCTAATGCTTGCAGCGCTTGCAAAGCTTCTTCAAAGCTCCCAGCCGTATTGCCAGAAAAACTGGCCGTCGAGTCCTGCCCAGCAAGTTTGCGAATTTTCTCGCGTAGCTCCAGGACGATTCTCTCAGCAGTCTTCTTGCCTATTCCTGGCATTGCGACAAGGCCAGCCGTCTCCCCCCGGGCAATACATGACAAAAGATGTTCGATTCGGGCGGAACTAAGAATATTCATCGCGCCCTTGGGACCGATTCCCGAGACGGAAATCAGCAGCTCAAACATCTCCCGCTCTGACTTACCCGGAAAAGCGTACAGAGAGACACCATCTTCTCGGGCCTTAACCTCTTCATCTAGGGGCGGCAATACTGACATTGCATTGAGAGGATAATGCAGCAAATATCCAACTCCGCCAGCCTCGATTACGATGTGATCCGCATTTATCTCAGTGAGCATTCCTTTGATATAGGCAAACATTGATTGGCACACCCTTTATTATTTATTAATAGCCTTGTGTCGCATTCAGGTGTTTTGCCGAAAAAAGATGACATATCGCAATTGCAAGAGCATCAGCGGCATCATCTGGGCGTGGAACCGTCTTTAATCCTAACAAAGTTTTTACCATCTTGCCAACTTGGTCTTTATCAGCGCGCCCATAGCCTGTTAGGGCCTGCTTGACCTGCAACGGGGTGTACTCATAGACCGGCAAGCCAGCATTTACAGCCGCTAGTAGTGCTACTCCGCGAGCTTGCCCAACAGCGATAGCGCTTTTAGCATTGTTACAAAAAAACAGCTCTTCCACTGCTGCGGCATCCGGGCGATGCACTTCGATTAACTGAGTGATTTCGCGATAAACTTTCTGTAAACGATCAGGCATGCACCACTTGGAGTCTGTTAAAACGACACCAACATACCGTGCCTCCAGCGAGCTGCCTCGCTCTTCCACAAGTCCACAGCCTGTCGTCGCAATCCCTGGATCAATTCCCAGGATGACCATCCTAAGCTTCCTCTGCCTCTTCCAAATTGGTATAAACCTCTTGCACGTCATCGTGATCTTCGAGTAAATCGACAAGCTTATGCATTTTAACTAAATTGTCCCCCTCAAGCTTAACCTCGTTCTCGGGAATCATCCGAATATTAGCGGATGAATAATCGACCTGAGCTGATTTTAATCCCTCGATAACCTTCTCTAACTCATCTGGGGCCGTAATTAATTCCGCGTAATCTTCATCGAAAAACAAATCTTCAGCGCCGGCCTCGAGGGCGATCAACGTTAAAGCATCTTCATCCAGTCCCTTAATATCTTCAATTTCTATGATTCCTTTACGCTCAAACATCCAGCCAACGCATCCATTTTCGCCTAGGTTCCCGCCGTTCTTAGCAAAAATGTGCCGGATGTCTCCTGCTGTCCGGTTACGATTATCAGTGAGTATCTCGACCATGACGGCAGAACCGCCTGGGCCGTAACCTTCGTAGACAATCTCTTCCATATTATCGCCCTCGGCACCACCAAGAGCCCGCTGAATCGCGCGGTTGATATTATCCGTTGGCATATTGATAGCCTTGGCATTTTGAATCGCTAAACGTAAACGGAAATTAATATCCGGATCGCCGCCTCCCTGCCTGGCAGCTACGACAATATCCCTCGCGAGTTTCGTGAACATTTTCCCCCGCTGAGCGTCTAGCTTTCCTTTTTTGTTTTTAATTGTGGACCACTTAGAATGGCCTGACATAAAAATCCCTCCATTTAATGATAATATAGCCTAGCTCAGCCTACCTGAATTTCAAGGTGCTAAACCTTAACTCCTAATTGATTAATTTTCATTAACTATAATCCAATTTACAATAAGGTGGCAATTGCAATTTATGGTTACTGTTTTTAGCTAGTCTTTCAATACGTTCAACAACATTTGCTTGACCAACTCCGGTACGGATGTAGGTATCTAAATCCGCATAACAAAGGCCCATTTCATCTTCATCAGTCTGGCCTTCCCATAATCCAGCAGAAGGAGGTTTGTCTATTATTTGCCTTGGTACCCCAAGGAGTTCGGCAATTTCCCGGACTTCTCCTTTAACCAAGTCAGCAATAGGCATTATATCGACACCGCTGTCGCCATGTTTAGTAAAATAGCCGATTGTTTTTTCACTAAGGTTACCCGTTCCCGCAACAAGCATATTATGGCACTGAGCGAAGTAATATAGAGTTGTCATCCTTAGACGGGGTTTGATATTCGCCCGCGACATTTGCGCCGCTGTCTGATCACCACCGACATCACCCACTACTGTGAGCAAACTATCATAAATCGTGTCGAGAACCACTGTCTTTGTAGCTATTCCCCCAGCCTCGGCAACGAGCATAGCATCTTTGGCATCTTCCCCAAGGCTGTGACACGGCATGACAATACCGATTACGTTATCACCAAAAACTTTTTTGCCTAAATAAGCCACCACCGCGGAATCAATGCCTCCCGAAAGGCCTAAAACAATTCCTTTTGCCCCAGCGCTAATTACTTGCTGCTCCATCCATTGCGAAATTTGCTCAATCGCATCTCTAGCCTTAAACATACCCAGCCTCCTCTAAACATTAAAAAGCTTTGCTCTTTAGCATAACACAAAACATGCTCACTACTCAAATATTTTCCTCAATAAAGACCTGGTGGCTTCTTAGTAGATTAACAATTAACAATGAAATGATTAATAATATTGGTAGCAAAAATAAATTTTTGCTCAATCCCTTTAAGAAT